>NZ_JBVASZ010000021.1:0-81072 GCF_057814255.1 Paenibacillus sp. F024 | reverse complement strand
ATTTGCCTCCGGCTTCCTTCAGATTCCGCCTCGCGACGGACACCCTTGCCCTTGGCTACGGTAGGCGCTCGCCAGCCCCCGTTCAGGACTTTCACCCTAAAGATGACGCCCATGCTGGGCGTACTACCAAAAAAGGACAACGACATATTGTCGCTGTCCTTTCTTTGATGATCCGGATTATTGATCCGGATTATTTTTTATTTTTTCAACAGGTCAGCCGGCAGGAATCCTACTTTTTCTACCGTGCTTTCCTGGAACTCTTTGCTCATCATGAATTCAAGGAAGGCTTTAACCGCGCCGGTCGGCTCGCCTTTGGTGTACATATGCTCAACACCGTAAAGCGGATATTGACCGCTCTTGATCGTATCTTTGCTGAAAGCTACGCCTTCAAATTTCACAGCATTGATTTTGTCATTGAGGTAAGGCGTATCTACATAACCGATGGCACCGGCAGTTTGAGCAACCGTTGTTGCCATTGCACCGCTGGATTCTTGGGTTACGCCATCTTTAGTGAACTCTTTGTTATCCAAAACAATTTGTTTTACAAGCTTTCTCGAACCGGAGCTGTCCGGACGGTGAACGATAATAATCTTTTGGTCGGGACCGCCAACTTCTTTCCAGTTGGTGATTTTGCCTGTGAAGATGTCCGCCGCTTGAGCTTTAGTCAAGTTATCCACTGGAACAGCCTTGTTTGTAATAATCGCAAACGGAGCAATGGCGACAATATGATCAACAAGATTTTTATCTTTGTATTCATCTCCAGCTGCTACGTCGGAGTTACCGATATCGGAAGTGCCGTCCGCCACGTTCTTCAACCCGGTACCGGAACCGCCGGCCGTTGTATTAATAGTTACTTTAGGGTGCTTATCCATAAATTGGTTTGCGCCTTCTTTAACCAATGGGAGCAACGCGCTGGAGCCGGAAGCCGTAACCGTACCGCTGAGCTCTGCCGATTGTGCAGGAGGTTGCCCGCCTGCCGCATTACCGGAAGGTGCCGGTTCTGTTTTTGTACCGCAAGCTGCCAGGACCCCCATTGACAAAACCGTAACCATCATAAGACCCAAACCTTTTTTCGACCACTGCTTGAACATTTTAGTATGTCCTCCCTTTTTCATATGCGTGTTTTGCTTACATAAACATCGTAACAGTCTTTTGTAAAGTGAATACCAACGAAACGTAAACTTTATGTAAAACTTTCGGATGGATATATTTAACGAATGCTTTACAAAAGAAAGACATTGAATTAATACTTTAGACCTATGATGAAATCAAACGCATTCGAAAGAGATGGAATAAAAAGAGGTCGACCATAAGAGACAACGGGAGGGTATTTATGAAAATAAAAAAAAGCTTCAGTTTAAAAGCAAAATTGATTACCGGGTTTTCGGGCATGCTGCTTTTGTTTTTGTGTGCTGCCCTTTTCAATTTCATTCAGGTGAATCAGATCAAAAATCAGCTGGCCGTCCAGAATGATAAAGTAGAATTACAGCTCTTATCCCTTCAATTAAAAGAAATGGTGCAGGAACTGAATATGATTGCGGCAGGATTACAGCTATCGAAGAATCCGGAGTTTATCCCTACTTATAATGAAAAAAGATCCGTGTTTGAGCAAATGGTCAAGCGGATCGGGAATACCGCCGTTACAGATGAGCAAAGTGTATGGAGAAGCAAATTAATTCTCCTTACAGGTGAGTATGCGGATACCTTCGACGTTGCTGTGAGAATCATCAACGATAAATCGCTTAATAGGGTAGATATTGATCGGAACATGGAATATTTGTATAACGAATCTCAAAGACTGACGAATGAGATTTTCACTTTTGTAGATCACTTTTATGACTCCTACTCTCAAGAAGCTTCCGCGGCCACCATGGTCACGCAGGAAAAATTAAATCGCACGGTATCCATTATGATTACGGCTTTTGTACTTGTCGCGGTCAGCAGCGTTATGATTGCGTTTTTGCTTATTCAATCCTTTATGCGTCCGATTCAGCGTCTGCAGCATGCCGTCCAAAAAATAGCAAAAGGCGATTGGCGCCATAAAATAAACAGCTCCTCCACCGACGAGCTTGGCAGGCTCAGTCACAGCTTTGATGAGATGATGGAGCAGGTCAAAGAAATGCTGGCGAATACCCAAAGGGTCGCCTTTTCCCTATCCGAACATTCCCGTTCCTTTCACGAGTTCTCCGGAGCAACCGCAGCGGCTAACAAAGATATTGTCCGGGCTATTCAGGAAATATCCGCAGGAAGCGAACAGCAGGCCCTTTATTCAGAAGATAGCGCCTATATTATATCCGAAACCACCAAAGAAATTCGGGAAATGACCGAATATACCGTTGTGATGCAGCGAAAAAGCAAAGAAGCCGCATTTAATACACATACGGGCTCACAATCCATTGAGGGGTTACAAATCGCTGCTGAACAATCGGAAAAAGTACTGCATCAGGTATATCTCGCGATGGAATCCTTATCCCGCAGCTCGGCTCAGATCGGCAAAATCGTCGGAAGCATTACCGACATATCCGCTCAAACGAACGTATTGGCGCTAAATGCGGCTATTGAAGCGGCCAGGGCGGGTGTACATGGCAAAGGATTTTCCGTCATCGCCGGCGAGGTGCGCCAGCTCTCCGCCCAAACCAACGAATCCTCCAAAACGATTACGAAGATCGTTCAATCGCTGCAGACACAGATGAGCGGGATGGAGGCTTCGTTAGGTGAAGTGAAGCGTTCTTTCCAGCAACAGACTGGAAAGATGAACGAAAGCATAGATGCGTTTATGGACATCCGCTTGTCGATGGACGAGCTGTCAGGGCATATTGAACAAATCCATACGCTGATTTCCGCGGCAGAAGACAAGAACAACAAACTTGTCTTGTCTGTGCAGCACATAGCCGCCATCGCGCAGGAAACGGCTGCCGGCGTCGAGGAAGTGAATTCCGCTTCACAGCAGCAGGATTCAGCTATTCATCGAATCGCTTCACAATCCGACGATATACGGTCTCTCGCTCAACAGCTGTTCGATGAAATCAACCGATTTAAGATTTCTGATGCCGATGAGACACACGACGACAGCACGAAGGAGCAGCAGAGCTTTACAGAGGAACGGCAAAAGCGAATCATTCGAGGAGCCTCCGCAGGGGAATGAAAAACACCCTGATCGATAATATCGAGCAGGGTATCGATAATATCGAGCAGGGTGTTTAAGCATTAATTGAAATATACGGCTTTGCCGGTCTTGGAGGATTCGTAAATGGCCTCAAGAATCTCCGATACAACGCAAGCCTGTTCCGGCGTCACGATCGGATCAATGTCTTTCTCAATCGCCTCCAGCCATAAACGCGCTTCCAAATCGGCAGGACTTTCCGTCTGGCCGTCATAGAAATCCACCCCTTTGGCATCCAGTTGGATTTCGTTCATGTAAAGCCGGCTGTGCTTTTCGCCGTTAATCCGCAGGCCGTCTTGCATATCGGCCCCGCCATCTGTACCGCAAAGCGTCGTTTTGGCTTCTCCGGTCTGCAGCATATTGATCGCCCAGCTGGATTCCAGCATGATGGTAGCGCCGTTCTCCATCGTAATCATACCGAAGGCCGAATCCTCTACGGTAAATTTTTTAGGATCCCACGATCCCCATGCATTGGCCGCATTCTCTTTTTGGGAGAGCTTGTGGAATGCTGTTCCAAGCACAACCTTCGGCTTGTAATTGTCCATCATCCACAGCGTCAAATCGAGCGCGTGGGTACCGATATCAATCAGTGGTCCCCCGCCTTGCTTTTCCTCATCCAGGAATACGCCCCATGTCGGAACGGCACGACGGCGAATCGCATGTGCCTTCGCATAATAAATATCTCCCAGCTCGCCGTCAGAGCAAATGCGCTTTAAATATTGGCTGTCCGGACGGAAACGGTTTTGATAACCGATCGTCAGTTTTTTGCCCGTTCGCTTTGCCGCTTCTACCATGCGTCTGGCGTCGGCAGCGGTTTTGGCCATCGGTTTCTCACACATCACATGCTTTCCGGATTCCAAGGATGCGATGGAGATATCGGCATGGGAATCATTAGGTGTACATACATGCACGATATCAATAGAACCGTCCGCAAGCAGTTCACGATAGTCCGTATATACTTTGGCGCCTTCAGACCCGAATGTTTTTGCAGCTTCCTGCGCTCTTTCTTCCACAATATCGCAGAAGGCCACCATTTCCGCATTAGGCTGATTTTTCAAAGCAGGCATATGCTTGCCGGTGGCGATCCCGCCGCATCCGATAATTCCGATTCGATATACTTTAGACATGGAAAAAAACCTCCCTCATTCAATTCCTGAAGATGAATTTCAAAGTAACGCTGAGGTATAGTATAGACAAGTTTGTGCCAAAAAGATATTTCGTATCTGGCGCTACTTTTATGCGATTTTGTCCTCTGCATCCTTATCCATCGTTGCACAGTTCTGATTTCCCGGGAAATCAGCAAATACAAAAAAGAAGACCACCATAGGAGGGTCTCCTTTCCTTCTAAATATTATCCTTTTTAACCGCTGCATGAACAAGCTTGTAACCTACGCCGCGAATCGATTCGATTTGGACGGATTGCTGATTCATCTCTAATTTTTTACGCAACGAGCTGACATGAACATCTACCGTTCGCTGTCCTCCGATATAATCGAAGCCCCATACAATATTCATCAGGTCATCACGTGTAACAACGACACCGGGACGCTGCACCAAATGAAGCAGCACCTCGAACTCCTTAGGTCTTAACGGAATGGTTTCGCCGTGCAGGATAACCTCATATTTCTCCGGATAGATCTTCAGCTCTCCTACGGTAATGACTTTCTCGCCATTGCCAACCTGATCCGTAAATGCATTGTCGGACGATGTGCGCCGAAGCACTGCCGATACGCGGGCAAGCAATTCTGCAACCCCGAAAGGCTTTGTAATATAATCATCAGCGCCGTATTTGAGCCCTTGTACAATTTCTTCTTCGGCATTGCGCGCAGTCAGTATAATCACGGGGGTCTTATTCCCTTTTTGCCTTAGCTTCGACAAAATTTCAAAACCGTTCATCCCCGGCAGCATGATGTCAAGAATAATTAAATCAAACGGCTGATGAAGCGCTGCTTGCAAACCGTCGCTGCCGTGATCGATCACCTTCGTATCATAACCTTCTTGAGTCAGATTGTAAGAAAGCAATCTGGCTAACGTAGGCTCGTCCTCTATGACTAATATTTTATGCGACATGGGAAAACCCCCAAACCCATTCTTTATTTCAAACTAATCATAGCATGAATGATTGATAAATTGTAAAGAACCTTTTGTTAAGATTTTGTTAACCTACAGATGTCATTGGATTAACGGCAGCTCAATGATAAATCGGGTGCCTACCATGACCTCACTCTCCACACGAATAGTACCTTTATGCAGCTCGACCAAATGCTTGACGATCGACAAACCAAGACCCGTCCCGCCGGAGCTCCGTGATCTTGCCTTATCCACGCGATAAAAGCGTTCGAATATCCGGGGCAGATCCTTCTTCGGTATTCCAATCCCCGTATCCGAAATCGTAAAACGGATCGTATCGATCTCTCCCCCTGCCGAACCGCTTGCCAGCTGCTCCACCTTTACTTTTACTTTACCGCCTTCAGGCGTGTAGTTGATACCGTTGGAGAGCAAATTCATCAGAATTTGACGCAGCCGATCCTCATCCGCTTCCATATAGCTGTCTTCCGGAGCTTCCATCTCCAGGTCGATCGACTTCTTCTTCGCTTCCGTTTTCATGACATGAAGACAGTTTCCAATAAACGATTCGAGATGGACCGGGGAGAATTGGAGCGGTATCCGTTTGGACTCGATTTTGGACAGCTCCAGAATGTCCCCGATCAGCCGGTTTAACCGCTCGCTTTCATCAAAAATGATTTTCAAAAACGACCTGGCTGTTTCTTTATCCTCCAGCGCTCCTGAGAGCAGCGTTTCGGTAAAGCCTTTGACGGCTGCAATCGGCGTCTTCAGCTCATGGGATACATTGGCTACAAACTCGGAACGCATTCTCTCCAATCTGCGGACAGATGTAATATCATGCAAAACGATCAGCAGCCCTGCCCATTGCTTATCCGACTGAAAGATCGGATTCAAATTGATCTCCAGGATGCGTTCTGCAGGATAATAGAATATCATTTCATCATGGATACTTTCACGAGTATCGAAGCATTCCTGAATCAACTGTGTAAATTCAATTTGCTGCTTGGCTTGATCGAATTTTTTTCCTAACAGCTCTTTGGAGGAAAACCCGAGAAATTCTTCAGCCGACCGGTTAAGCAGGGCAATATTTCCTTTGCTGTCAATCATGATCACACCGCTGATCAAGTTCTCAAGAACGTATTTGAGCCTGTTTTCCTCTTCCAATATGCGATTCATCTGCACCTGCAGACTATCCGCCATGTGATTGATGGCATCGCCAAGCTTTCCGATTTCATCTTTCTTGTTCAGCTGTACGCGATACTTGTAATTCATGTCCGTAATTTGTTCAGCCACACCGGTCATAAGCTCGATCGGTCTGGTAATGCCATAGGCGACACGATAGCTGATCAAGCCCGCGATGACAAATACCGTCAAAAGGCCGGCCATCAGTAAATACCATACGTTGCGGATCGATTTCTCCACTTCTTCAAGACCCATGGCTAACCGCAGGAAACCGCTTTTTTGTCCTTGATCCACTACCGGAACGGCAACATAAATCATGTTTTGACCCAATGTGCTGCTGTGACGCGTGACCACACCTATGCCGGAGGATGCCGCATCGATAATTTCCTCCCTGTTCAAATGATTCTCCATCTGAGCAGGGTCGCTGTCGGAATCGCCCAACACTTTGCCGTCCGAACGGATATAGGTAACCCGCGCATCGGCCGTTTTCTTAAGCAAAACGGCCATGTCGGTATAGTAGCGCATTTGTTCGGATTCCGACCCCTGTGTGTTCCAATTCATCGTCACCAGCAGGATACGCAGCTCCCGCTCCATATTCTCGGTCAGGGAGTCTATGTGGGAACGCTCTATCATTTGAGCTACAAAAATACCTGCAATCAAAACCGAGGAGCCGATTAAAGTAATAAAAATCAGAGTTAATCGTGCCCGGAACTTGTTAATCAATGAAGTCATCCTCCCTTAGATGAAACCATATGCTTCGGGAACGCTGCGATGTTTAACGAATGTCTTTTTATATCTCGGATGTCTTTTACTAAGCTTTCCTTCCCAAGAACATATCACTCCATATCGTACCTGTTCTTCAGAGGGAACTCCAGTTATTTTTTTGTAAAAAAAGAACCCCGGGTCTCATAGATCCCGGGGCATGAGTCGTTCGATTCATTATAAACAGTAAAGAAGTGCTATTCAAATTATACGAATACCGGTTCTTTGAACTGGGCCAGCTTCTCGCGCGAATCCTTCTCTACATCGGCGTGCAGACTGTTTCCGTGGGAATCCATCGTAACGATGGCTGCAAAGCCCTCGGTCTGCAGATGCCACATCGCTTCGGGAATACCGAATTCCATGAAATCAACGCCTTCTACCTTTTTGAAGCACTGCGCATAATATTGCGCCGCTCCGCCAATCGCATTCATATATACGGCGCCGTGCTCTTGCAGCGCTTTGAGTGTTTTCGGCCCCATGCCGCCTTTACCGATTACCGCGCGGATACCGAATTTTTTGATGATATCGCCTTGGTAAGGCTCCTCACGAATACTTGTAGTCGGTCCTGCCGCCTTGACTACCCAATTCCCGTTCTCATCTTTGGCCATCACGGGTCCACAGTGGTAAATGACAGCGCCGTTCAGGTCGATCGGAGAATCGTGATCCATCAAATATTTGTGCAGCGCATCCCGTCCCGTATGCATCGGTCCGTTGATGATGACCACATCGCCTACGCGAAGCTGGCGAATTTGCTCTTCTGAAATCGGCGTCTGCAGCACGATTTCGCGGCGCTCTTCCTGGCCTGCCTCTGCTGCTGCCGGCTCATCCTTTTGCATTGGCACCTGTTCACCCTTCGGGTAGACCCACTCCGTAATCTCACCCGTGCCCTGTTCAATCAATACGCCCTGTCTGCGGAACGCCCAACAGTTGTAAGCTACCGATACGAAGAAGCTGGCCGGCAAACGGTTCATCACACCAACCTTACAGCCCAGCAGCGTAACTTGTCCGCCAAAGCCCATCGTACCGATGCCGAGCTTGTTCGCGTTATCCATCACATAATCTTCAAGCTTGCGAAGCTCTTCATTGGGATTGACGTCGTCCGCAGCACGGAACAACTGGTGCTTGGCCAGCTCATACCCCGTCGTACGGTCACCGCCGATTCCTACTCCGATAAAGCCCGCGCTGCAGCCTTGGCCCTGTGCCTGATAAACGGCATGCATAATGCACTTGCGAATACCGTCTAGATCACGGCCGGCTTTGCCAAGACCTTCCAATTCGGTTGGAAGGCTGTATTGGATATTTTTATTTTCACAGCCGCCGCCTTTAAGAATCAGCTTGGCTTCGATCACGTCCTTTTCCCACTGTTCAAAGTGGATCACCGGCGTTCCCGGACCGACATTATCGCCGCTGTTAGCACCGGTTAAGGAATCGACCGAGTTCGTCCGCAGCTTGCTGTCTTTGGTGGCTTGGGCAACCGCAGCAATAATTTGTTTTTTCATCTCGATCTGGTTGGCTCCGACAGGTGTATGTACGATAAATGTCGGCATTCCCGTGTCTTGACAGATTGGAGATACGTTGCACTCCGCCATATGAATATTGTCCGCAATGGTGGAGAGAGAAAGCGCAGAACGAGTACCGGCGTCTTCTTTGGCCTGAGCGTTCTGAATCGCCTGACGCACGTCGGCCGAAAGGTTCGTGGATGTTTCGACGATCAGTTTATAAATACTCTCTTGAAAATGCTGCATGATGTAGAAAATCTCCTTTCGATTCGTAAAAAAATACTCTATTAAGTTTAAAGCATATAACCTAATAATAGCACATTACCGCTAGTACCAAAACATCGTTTTCATGACAAAGCCTTTCCGCAGCAAAAAGAATATGGACAGGCCATCGGCTCTTAAATCGTGTATAATTCTACTAATACCAATTATGAACTGGGATGATGATCGAATGGACAGCCATTTTTTTGCCTATATGTACCGGCTCCGATATATTGAACGCTGGAGCCTCATGAGAAATATTGTCAAGGAGAACGTTGCCGAGCACTCGTTTCATGTGGCGATATTGACCCATGTCTTGTGTACGATCGCAAACGAGGTATTCGGAAGGCAGGTGCCGACGGACCGTGTGGTCAGCATGGCACTGTTTCACGATGCCACCGAGGTGTTTACAGGCGATATTCCAACGCCGGTAAAGCATCACAACCCGAAGATTTTATCCAACTTCCGGGAGATCGAGCATTTGGCCGCCGAGCGGCTGCTTGACATGGTGCCGGAGCCGCTGCGAAGCGTCTATGAGCCGTTGATCGGGATAAAGACAGGGAGCGGCGCGGAGTTGAAAAAATACGTCAAAGCCGCCGATCTTTTGGATGCCTATCTGAAATGCGTCACCGAGCTGTCCGCAGGCAACCGGGAATTTGCGATGGCAAAGAAACAGATTGAAGCATCGATCAAAGCGTTGAATATGGAGGAAATCCATTACTTTTTACAGCATCTGGCTCCCAGTTTGGAAAAAACGCTGGATGAGCTCTAATAAAGACCGTTTTTTTGGGGTTGCATTAAAAAAGACCGGAATGATAGCTCCGGTCTTTTAAGTGGTCAGATGAATTATCGATAAAAAGGGAAATTCATCAAAGTGAGAACGATAAAGAAAAGAATCCCGTTGATGACGGCGAGCGTTTTGATCGAGCCGATGTATTGGGAAATCGCGCTGCCCGACTCTTCGGCCAAAGCCTGTCTCATCTTTTTACCCATGATCCCCGAAAGCGCCGCAATACCCAGGAACAGGATGATCGAAAGCGCCATCCACATGATGGCATATGGTGCTTTGCTTACCATATAGCCTCCGGTTAAGAATGCGACGAGTAGTGCAAATTGTGCAGCGCGGTTCATCGCAAACAGCACATGCAAAAAGCCGTACTGCGCCGTTTTGGAGTCGAGAGCCTGAACTCTCTGGACCAGAAACGGGAGCAGCAGGTAAATCCCCATCATCACCGCACTTAACACATGTAAGTACAAAATGAAATCCTGCATAATTCGTGTTGCCTCCCCATTTTTCCATTATTTTCGATTAGTCCTAGTATAACGGAATGCAGTGCCTTGAAGCAAATGCATCCGCAGGACTACATATGCTCGCTTTTTCCCGATTTGGCCGCCCGTTGATCCCGCCACTTGGCCAGTATCACAAATAAGGATGGGACAACGATTAAAGTCAGAAGGGTGGAGTAAAGCAAGCCGGAGATGATGGTGATGCCCATAGGTCTCCACAGATTCCCGCCCATAATGGTCATCGGCAGCAAGCCGCCGATCGCCGTAGCTGTCGTCAGCAATATAGGCCTCAGACGGGATTTTCCCGCCTCCGCCACCGCATCATACAACGGCAGTCCGCGTTCTCTTGCCTGCTCGATAAATTCGATGAGAATAATTCCGTTGCGAACTACAATCCCTGCCAGGCTGACAAGTCCCATCAGCGCCATAAATCCTATTGGCGATCCAGTCAGGAACAGCCCGATGACCGCTCCTTCGGCAGCCAAATAGACGGTTGACAGAATCAGCAGCGGGATGGAAAGAGAATAAAACTGCATGACCATAATCACATAAATCAAAAGAAGCACGACGATGGAGAGCATGCCGATGGAAGCGAAAGCATCGTTGCGTTCTTCGTTTTCTCCTCCAATTTCAATGGAGTACCCCGAAGGCAAAGAATATTGCTGCAGCTTGATTTGAAGCTCTTTAACTATGTCGTCCGCAAGACGATCTTGTACATAGCTTCGAACCGTGATCGTACGCGTTAAGTTCCGGTGATGAATGGATTGAATCATACGGCTTTCCTTGATTGCGCCCAGTTCGGCAATAGAGACGGTGCCCCCCTGCAGCGCCGGCACGTACATATCCT
The DNA here is from genome assembly GCF_057814255.1 of Paenibacillus sp. F024. Lineage (NCBI taxonomy): Bacteria > Bacillati > Bacillota > Bacilli > Caryophanales > Paenibacillaceae > Paenibacillus > Paenibacillus sp. F024. The sequence goes on along the minus strand of NZ_JBVASZ010000021.1, from coordinate 70,004 downwards.
TCATCGTTTCCGCCGGATCATGGCTCTTCTTCTGTGCATGCAGGATCACATCGATTAAATCCTTCCCCTTCTGCATCTCCGCCACTTCCAGGCCCTCCGTAGCGATACGGAGAGTCATGGAGAGATCCTTCTCGTTTACTCCAAACAGACTCAGCTTTGCCGGGTCCGCTTCAATCTCAACCGTATTCATATCGTCGCCAACGTCGTCGGATATACTGACCGTACCCGGAATTTCCTCAAGCATGCCTTGTATGTCTTCTGAGATCTGACGCAGCTGCGCTAGCTCACCGCCGCTGATCCGCAAGGCGATCGGCGCCCCTACGGGAGGACCTTGCTCCAGCTCGCGCGGCGTAATATCCACATCCGGCGGGAACATCGCCTTAAGCTCTTCCCTCCACCTGGAAACCACTTCTTTGGTTTGAATGACCTTCGGATCAATCTTTACGAATAATTGGCCTATATGAGAGCCGGATACCTCCGCTTCGGAATAATAAAATTTTGGAGCGGAACGGCCGGCATATGAGGATACAAACCGTACGCCCGGCTGCTGCTCCAGCCAAGCCGCCGCTTTAGATACCGTGTATTCCGTTTCTGAGAAAAGCCTGTTTTTGGGCAGCTTAATGTCGATGAGCATCTCCTCTTTTTCAGCCGGCGGGAAATACTGCACACCAAGAAGGGGAAGCAGACCAAAGGCGCTGGTTCCCACCATAAGCGCGGCTAAGCCCGTTAGCAGCGGTCTTTGCAGGAAGCGGTGAATCTGCTTCCCGTACACCATGCTCAAGCGTTGGATTTGACGGCCGAGAAGACCCGGAGCCTGCTGCAGCTCCTGACCGGAATGCTCTTTACCGGCAGTGTCAGCTCCAACCGATCGCTTGGGGCTTTGGCGCCGCAGCTTACGCTCAGCCACCCATGTCCGGAAGATCGGAATGATCGTAAGCGACATGGCCATCGACGCAGCCAACGTGAACGAGATCACCACGGGCAGCGGACGGATAAAGCTGCCGATGTTTCCTTTCAAAAAGAACAGCGGCAAAAAAGCGGCGGCTGTGGCAATCGTCGCCGTCAAGATCGAGATGGCAACATCACGGCTTCCTTCAAGTGAAGCGGTCCGGGGATCGTCCCCCAGCTGGAGCCGGCGTTGAATATTATCATTGACGACGATGGCATCGTCCACCAGAATCCCCAACACAATGACGATCGCCACAATGGTGATCTGGTTTAAGTCGATGCCCATAAACTCGACGGGGATAAAGCCTATTGCAATCGATATCGGAATGGCGAGAGCAACAATCAGCGCTGTACCGAACGCCAGTCCCATCGAGCACACAACGATAACCGCCAGGATGCCGATCAAAAGCTCTTTGGTCAGCTCTTTAAACAAGTGATCCAGGCTTTCCTTTTGTGTAAAAAGCGATTGCAGCTCTACATTCGCCGGAAGCTGCGGCTTCAGCTCGGATACCTTCCGGTCAATGCGCTTTTGCAGATCCGGTATATCCGCACCCTTTGCCGCATTGATAACCAAGTCCAACGCTGGCTTTCCATTATGTAAAATGCTAACATCCTTTTTCTTGGGCTGCAGCTTGACGTCAGCGACATCTCCGATTCGTAGTGTTTTTCCTCCGGGCAAGCCGAGGATTTCCGTATTTGCGATATCTTCAGCCGATGTCCATTCACCGCTCATATTCACAAAGTATTGCTTCGTGCCTTTGTCAACCATTCCCAATGGAATCCGGTTCTGTTTATTTTGAAGCGCCTGAGCCACAGCTCCCCATGGCAACCGGAAGGTATTGAGCTTATCGGTATCCAGCGTTACCGCGACTTCCTGCTCCTGCAGGCCGACGATCTCTACATTGCTGACCCCTTGAACCGTACCAAGCTGTTCTTTCCAAATGTCCATGGTTGGCCTGAGCGTTTCAAGCTCCTCGGGGGTCTCCACCACGAAATGAAGGATTTGCTCGGCAATTTTTCCGAGATCGTCATTGACTTCCGGCTGGTGCGCATCCTGAGGAAGCTCGCTGGATGCGGACTGCACCTTCTGCCGCAGTGTATCCCAGGCGCGTTTGATGTCGGTATCCGCTTTGACCTCCACTTGTATCACCGATACGTTCGCCGACGAAGTGGAGCTGATCACGGAGATATCGCTCATCTCCTTAATCTTATCTTCTAATGGCCGGGTTACGAACTGCTCCACTTTTTCCGGAGAGGCTCCGGGATAGATCGTCTTGACCACCGCCATGGTCAGATCAATCTCGGGATTTTCCCTCTGCTTCATCGTAGCTATATTGAATATACCAAGCAGCACCGCCATAACAAAAAAAAGCAGCGTCACTTTACGATACTTCAGGATTTTGCCGATCATCCGGCACTCACATCCGTTTTCGGCTTACAGTTGATATTTACGCCGACTAAAACCTCTGTAAGCGGGTCAATGTGCTCCGGGCCGCATTTCCTTTCAATAAACCACTGGTAGGCGGCCATCTCTACCATACCTATTTTGGCGTACGCCGTCATTTCCAGCTGTTCATCCGTATAGCCCGGATATGCTTGGTAATGCACAAGTATACCTTTGATGACGCCCGCCATTTTATCATAAAAGTGCTTGGAAATATCGACAATCTCCGGCGAAGCGGAGCCATGCTGATTAATAATGTTCAAGATCGTCCGGTTTTCATAATAAACTACGAGCGTTTGACGGATAATCCGGTACAGCATGCGATCCTCGCCGAAGCTTTCCGTTTCCGAAGGCCCTTGTGCCAAAGCTCCCACAATCTCATCCAGACAAGCCTCAGACACTTGGCGGAACATATCTTCTTTACTCTTGAAATACAAATAAAACGTTCCTTGCGCCATTCCCGCATCCTTCACGATATCCGACACCTTCGTGCTGTGATAGCCTTTTTCTTCAAAGAGCCTTAGCGCTGATTCAATAATGCTGTCTCTTTTGTCTGATGCCACGAAGCTTCCCCCTATAAATGAAATGCAAATCATGATATAAACTGATTTCATAACCATTATGACTGACGAGTCAGTCATTACTGATCCTATCATGACTTTCTATTCATTTCAATGAAAACATGCAAAAAATTGGAATTTCCCTAGATCTCCAGCTCATTTAAAAAGACCAGCCTCCGGCAGAAGCCGGAAGGCTGGTCTTGAGTACAAGCTATCGATTAGCCGGTTACGACTTTAATCACATTGCGTACGGATTCAGCGGATTTGTCCAGCGCCGCTTTCTCTTCAGGAAGCAGTTCCAGTTCAAATACTTTCTCAATACCATTGCCGCCAAGAAGCGTAGGAACGCCCATGAACAGGTTGTCATAGCCGTACTCGCCTTGAAGCAAAGCGATGGAAGGAATAATGCGCTTCTTATCTTTAAGAATCGCTTCAGTCATTTGTACAAGCGATGCTGCAGGCGCATAGTAAGCAGAACCGTTGCCAAGCAGGTTGACGATTTCGCCGCCGCCGGTACGCGTACGCTTCACAATAGCTTCAATGCGGTCAGCAGGGATCAGCTTCTCAATAGGAATGCCGCCAACGTTGGAATAACGAACGAGAGGCACCATATCGTCTCCATGGCCGCCAAGCACGAAGCCGCGAACATCTTCAACCGATACGTTCAGCTCCTGTGCGATAAATGTGCAGTAACGTGCCGTATCCAGAACACCGGATTGACCGATAACGCGGTTTTTCGGGAAACCGAGCGTTTGGAATGCGACATAAGTCATTGCATCTACCGGGTTGCTGAGGATAATAACGATCGATTGCGGGCTGGTTCTTTTGATGTTCTCGCAAACGGATTTTACAATCCCGGCGTTTGTATTCACGAGGTCGTCACGGCTCATGCCCGGCTTACGGGCGATTCCTGCCGTAATGATGACGATATCGGAGTTGCTCGAGTCGTCATAGTTGGAGGTACCGATGATGTTAGCGTCGAAGCCTTGCACTGGAGAAGCTTCCAGCATGTCCAGCGCTTTCCCTTTTGTCGGGTTCTCAAGCTGAGGAATGTCCAGCAAAACTACGTCGCCGAGTTCTTTTTGAGCCAGCATTAGCGCCGTTGTCGCACCTGTGAAGCCTGCGCCTACAACCGTAATCTTTTTACGTTGAATCGCCATGACTTATTGCCTCCCGAAATATAAAGTATTGGATTAAGGTTTCGTCCTCCGATCAGCTTTCACCGTTGAAAGGAAAAAACCTAAGGTCCCCCCTTGAGAAAGGGGGGACAAGTGTAAATTAGAAGTTTTTGATGATCTCATCCGCAAACGCCGAGCATTTCACTTCGGTTGCGCCTTCCATCAAACGTGCAAAATCGTAAGTTACCGTTTTGTTGTTGATGGCAGTTTCCATGCCTTTGTAGATCAGTTCAGCCGCTTCCAGCCAGCCCAGGTGCTCAAGCATCATTACGCCGGACAGAATAACGGAACCTGGATTTACTACGTCAAGACCTGCATATTTAGGGGCCGTGCCGTGGGTTGCTTCGAAAATCGCATGGCCGGTAACATAGTTAATATTTGCCCCTGGAGCGATACCGATTCCGCCAACTTGAGCAGCGAGCGCATCGGACAGGTAGTCGCCGTTCAGGTTCAGCGTAGCAATGACGTCGAAATCAGTCGGACGAGTCAGCACCTGCTGCAAAGCAATATCCGCAATCGCGTCTTTTACGATGATTTTGCCAGCGGCTTCAGCTTCTTTTTGCGCTTTGTTCGCTGCGTCAGTGCCTTGCTCTTCTTTGATTTTATCGTATTGCGCCCATGTGAAGGTTTTGTCGCCAAACTCTTGTTCAGCAAGCTCGTAACCCCAGTTTTTGAACGCACCCTCAGTAAACTTCATGATGTTTCCTTTATGAACCAAAGTCACGCTCTTACGGTTATGCTGGATCGCATATTCGATGGCCGCACGAATCAGACGCTTGGAGCCTTCGGAAGATACCGGCTTAACGCCGATACCGGATGTTTCCGGGAAGCGGATCTTCTTCACGCCCATTTCGTTTTGCAGGAACGCGAGTACTTTTTTCACTTCGTCAGAGCCTGCAGCCCACTCGATACCTGCGTAGATGTCTTCTGTGTTCTCACGGAAGATAACCATGTCCACAAGCTCAGGACGCTTTACCGGGGATGGTACGCCGTTGAAGTAGCGAACCGGACGGGAGCATACATACAGATCCAACTCTTGACGGAGCGCTACGTTCAGGGAGCGGATACCGCCGCCGATCGGAGTAGTCAATGGTCCTTTGATGGCAACGATGTATTCGCGAATAGCTGTAAGCGTATCGGCTGGCAGCCAGTTGTTAAATTTATTGAAAGCTTTCTCGCCGGCAAACACTTCGTACCAAGCGATTTTTTTCTCGCCTTTGTACGCTTTTTCTACCGCTGCATCCAATACGCGCTTGGATGCTGCCCAAATGTCAGGGCCTGTACCGTCGCCCTCGATGAAAGGAATAATCGGATTGTTCGGAACGTTCAATTTACCATTCGTGATCGTGATGCGTTCGCCTTCTGTCGGCTGTGCATATTGTTCGAATTGTACCATGGATATGTAAACCTCCTCATAAAATTGGAGCCAGTTTGCACTGACCCGGGATAGGAATACCCTCAAAAATATACGGAAGCCGCGGCGCCTGTCTCAAGCCTTACACGAAAGCCAAGATGAGAAGACGCCGCAGCAGCCCGTCTAGGTAACAGTAATTTTACCTTCCGATTAGCGCTGCTCGATCGGAACGAAGACTTGATGCGAAGGACCCGTATATTCAGCACGCGGACGGATCAGACGATTATTATCATACTGCTCCAAGATATGCGCTGTCCAGCCGGACGTACGGCTGATTGCAAAAATCGGGGTAAACAGGTCGCGCGGAATTTCCAGAGAAGTATACACCGATGCGGAGTAGAAGTCCACATTTGGTTTCAGACCTTTTTGACCGGTGACCATTTCTTCGATTTGAATAGACATATTATACCAGTTCATATTGTCTGTAATTTTACCCAATTCCTTGGACATCTTCTGAAGATGCTTTGCGCGAGGATCGCCGTTTTTGTATACACGGTGACCAAAGCCCATGATTTTTTCCTTGTTATTGAGCTTTTCCGTGATATAGGCTGTAACGTTATCCGCTGTGCCGATTTCCTCCAGCATCGCCATAACCGCTTCGTTCGCTCCGCCGTGCAGAGGTCCCTTGAGTGCGCCGATGGCAGAAGTAACGCCGGAATAAATATCGGAAAGCGTTGCAACGGTAACACGAGCCGCGAAAGTAGAAGCATTCAGCTCGTGATCGGCGTGAAGAACAAGAGCCTTGTCCAGCGCTTCAACAGCAATCTTTTCCGGATTTTTGCCAGTCAGCATATATAAGAAATTCTCGGCGACGGATACGCCGGCTTTCGGAGCGATCGGCTCCTTGCCTTCACGAATACGGGCAAACGCAGCAATAATTGTCGGCAGCTGAGCCTGCAGCTTGATCGCCTTGCGGAGGTTGGCTTCCTTATCCATTTCATTGGCTTCGGCATCGTAAAGCGCCAGGCTGGAGACCGCGCTGCGTAGAGCCGACATGGAGTTCACATTTTTTGGATATAATTTAATTTGATCGATGACTTCTGCCGGAATCGCAGCGTTATCGCTCAAATCTTTTAGCAAACGATCCAGTTCGGATCGATTCGGCAGCTTTCCATACCACAATAAATATACGACCTCTTCGAAGGTTGCATTCTCTGCAAGGTCATCGATATTATAACCGCGATAGGTGAGTACACCGTCAATAATAGAACTAACGGAGGATGTTGTTGCGACAATTCCTTCCAATCCTTTGGTAGCAGTCAAGATAATCTCTCCTTTTTCGTTCGATTTCACATAAGTCTAATATAAAGGATTTACCTAACGATGTGAACAAATTTGGACATAAAAGTTCATTATCAGCACAATAAGAAAAACTTCTATCGATCAAATTTTCGAGATGCACATACGTGTTAAGCCCTAAGAAAACGGTCCCTATAAAAGCATTTCTTAACCAATGTTAAATTATTCTTCAAAGTTTTGCATGCCGGACAAACGATGATAAAATAGGGTTATCTTTCAATAACGATTCAAATCTTGCTCCGGCAAAACTTTAGGAGGAGAAAAGCCATGAACAACAGCCGAAACATCGGCATCATCGACATCGGTTCCAACTCCATCCGCTTAGCCATCTATGAGCTTCACGAAACCGGGGCCTACAGGGTGATCGGTGAATTCAAAGAATCTGCACGGCTGAGTCAGCGGATCGGACCTGACGGGGGGCTGCCTCCAGCTGAAATACAAAACATCGTGCGCATACTGTCGAACTTTAAACGCATTTGTGATGCCCATAGGGTCACAGACTACCGCGCGGCGGCCACGGCGGCCATCCGTAACGCTACCAATGCTCGGGAAATTGCCGATACCCTATCGAAGCAAAGCGGCTTTCACATTGAAATCCTTTCCGGTGAGGATGAAGCCCGGCTCGGATTTCTCGGCATGATACAGACGATGGATATTTCCGACGGCTTTCTTGTCGATATCGGCGGCGGCAGCACGGAAATCAGCCTGTTTCGTAACCGAAAGCTGATCCACAGCGTTTCCTTTCCTTTCGGCGCCGTAAATACAACACGAAAGTTTGCACCGAGCGGCGAATTTCAAGCAGAGCAGATAAACCTTATTCGGCAAATGGTCCGGCAGGCGCTCTCCGAGCATCCATGGATCGGTCAATCTCCAGGTCTGCCGCTTATCGGGCTTGGAGGCGGGGTTAGAACGGTTAGTAAAATCAACCAGAGGAAGCATAAATATTCACTGCCCATCACACATAACTATGTCGTATCTCCCGCGGATATGGACGAAATGTCCCTCTGGCTGTCGAGCTTGTCTGGGGAGAGGAGAAAAAAGGTCGATGGTCTTTCCAAAGACCGTTACGATATTATCGTGCCGGGAGTCATTATCCTGCAAACAATCTTTCAGACCACGGGTGCGGTTCAATATGTTGTTAGCGGGGCCGGCCTTAGGGACGGACTATTTTTCGAAAGCTTTTGTCCCGCGGATCAAGGGCAAGTACATATCGCAGAACGAAGTGCAGACCATTTCTTAAGCCTGCATTCGACGGCTCCCAAAGCACATATCACCCATGTCAACGAAACCGCCTTGAAGCTTTTTGACGCTCTGGCCCAAAAGAAGCTGCTGCCTCACGATCCAAAGCTGAGGCTTTGCCTGAGCATTGCATCCAAGCTGTACCGGATCGGTGCTTCCGTGCAATATTATCAATTTCCCAAGCACACATTCCACATGATCGCCTATACGCGCATCGACGGACTCACCCACCGTGAACTGCTTTCCTGCGCTCTGATCGCCACATACAAAGTAAAAAACAGAATCCAGCAGGCGATTTCACAGCATAAGGATATTATATCGGATACGGATTTCGAGCAAATCTGCAAATTGGGAACGATCGTTCGTCTCGCTATCGCTCTCGATGCCAGCGAAACCCAGGCCCTTGAGCTTGAATCCTTATCTATTGAAGGGGCTTCTATCCGTTTGTACCTGAAAAGAAAACACGACCCCTCTGCCGAATACAGAGAGGTCGAGGGATTACAAAAGGAATTCAAAAAGATTTGGGGGCTTCAGCTTCAGTTTCAGTTTCAAGATACGTCGTCTTCCAGGACCTGATGCGCATCGCCTCGAACTGACTTCGCTTAGGAGGAGCATCCTTCAGTCGAACGGGCTCGTACATGCCGTTCGATTGAAGCTGTCTTGCTTTAACATTGTCGCGCAAGCTTAACTGCAATATGTTAATCAGCGATCTCACGTTCTTTTTATCGAACACGGGGCACATCAATTCGACCCTGCGGGTCAGGTTTCGCGTCATCCAGTCCGCGCTGGCAATATAGACTTCGGGGTCGCCTGCATTCTCGAAGTAAAAAATACGGGAATGCTCAAGAAACCGGTCAACGATACTGCGCACCGTAATATGCTCGCTTAAACCGGGGACACCGGGTCTTAAGCAGCACACTCCCCGTATGATCAGATCGATGCGGACGCCTGCCTGAGACGCCGCGTACAGCTCATCAATGATCTGCTGGTTTGACAGCGAGTTCATCTTCGCGATAATATGAGCCGGCTTGCCTTCGGAGGCGTTCTTCTTCTCCCGGCGTATTTTTTCGAAAAATTTCTCCATCATATCGGTTGGCGCCACTCCAAAGGCTTTCCAATTATGGGGGGCGGAATAACCCGTAACCTCGTTAAACAAGGCCGAAGCATCTTCACCTATGATTTTATGAGAAGTAAACAGACCTACATCCGTGTAAAGCTTAGCCGTATTGTCATTGTAATTGCCCGTTCCCACGTGAACGTACCGCCTGAGCCCGTCCGCTTCCTGACGAACGACCAGCGTGATTTTACAGTGGGTCTTTAACCCTACCAGGCCGTACACTACATGACATCCCGACTGTTCAAGCTTTCTCGCCCAAGCGATATTGCGTTCTTCATCGAAGCGCGCCTTCAGTTCCACCACGACCGTTACCTGCTTCCCGGATTCCGCCGCGCGCGCAAGCGCCTGTATAAGCGGAGAATTGCCGCTGACCCGGTATAGTGTCATTTTGATCGCGAGAACCTGAGGATCATCTGCTGCATCACAGACAAAATCGGTAACGGCATCGAATGATTCATAAGGGTGATAGACCAGCACATCCTGCCCGCGAAGCTTGGCAAACAGGTCCTCGACGTCATCAAGCTCATGCGGATATACCGGCTTAATCGGAGGATAACGGAGATAATCGTAGCCCTGCAGCGAGCCCGCAAATTTCATGAAATAAGTTAAGTCAAGCGGCCCGTCGATTTCGAAGATATGATCTGCAATTTCGAATTCCTCAATGAGCTGCTTCAGCGCATAAGGATGAATCCCTTTTTGAACCTCCAGACGAACGGGGTCACCCCAGCGCCTTTTACGCAGCTGAGTCTCGATTTCCTCCAGCAGATCCTCCGCACCTTCTTCATTCAGCGTAAGGTCTGCATTTCGTGTTACCCTAAAGCCATGCACCGATACCGGAATATAGCCGCTAAACAAAGTGTGAATGTGCTTTTCAATCAGATCCTCCATTGGAATGAATTCTTGTTTCTTGCTGTTGCTGCGCCCCGGAACGGCAATATAACGGCTTAAATTCGAAGGCACCTGAAGAATCGCAAAATAGGGCTCATCCTCCTCACTATCGCCTTCTTTCATCAAAACCACCGCCAAATAAAGCGCTTGGGTATGCACAAGAGGAAACGGGCGCGCCTGATCGACCGCCATCGGAGTCAGCACTGGAAACACGATATCGTGATAATATTCGTCCATCGCTTTGCGCTGCGTTACATTCAAATCGTCATACCACGTAAAGATAATCCCTTCTTTAGCCAGCTGTCTCATCAGTTCCCGATAAGTCTTGTACTGATCCGAAACCATTCTTGCGGTACGCTTCATAATCCGTTTGAACAATCCGGCAGGAGTGTAGCCCGTAAAGTCCTTTTTGGTATAACCCGCTTTCATCTGCTCGACGATGCCGGCTACCCTTACGCTCATAAATTCATCCAAATTGGAGGAAACGATGGAAAGAAATTTCACGCGCTCCAAGAGCGGCGTTCCCGCATCCTGTGCTTCTTCCAGCACACGCCTGTTAAATTCCACCCAGCTCAAATCACGATTCAAATAATTGTTCGACGTCATACGGACAGTTGTAGCTTTCATAATAATGATAAGACCTCCAAGCCGATCCACCTTTTTTCAATCGTGCCTTTTCCACATATTTCATCATAATTGGACATTGTAAAAAGATATAGTCCTTTATGTTAATTTTATGTAAAAGTCAATTGAATTAGTCAGGACCTATCTCCGCCAGATAAAATGTGTATTTCCCCGGTCCGCCATTTTGCGTAACAACGAGTATATCCATCCTTTAAACATGGGACGGCTCAATGGAAACACGAGGAGAAATCCAAGCATATCCGTTAGAAGGCCGGGTGTCAGCAGCAGCAGCCCTCCGGTAAAAACACATATCCCGTCTACAATTGAATCTCCGGGGAGCTGCCCCATAGAAAGCTGGCTCTGTGCCTGACGCCACACCTTAAGCCCCTCCCGGCGCGCAAGCCATGCACCCAAAAATCCGGTAACGATGATTAATCCGAAGGTTGACCAACCGCCAATCCGCTTGCCCATTTGAAAAATAATGATTAACTCCAACGCCGGGATCACAATCAATGCCATGACAATGTAGCGAAACATGGACGGATCAGCTCCATTCCTTGATCAGCGCGTACAAATCAGGCGCCTCTTTATCGATTCGAACCGGCTTCCACTCGCGGTTGAGCCACACATGCCGGGTTCCTCCGCTGACCAGAAGTTCATTTTCCCTCCGGATTTCGTTCTCAAACTGAATGCGCAGGCTGCTATATTGCACAATTCGGGTATGAATCGTAATCGCATCATCATAACGGGCCGGCAGATGAAACTTCAAATCCGCTTCGACAACCGGAAGCAGCAGCCCCTTGGCCTCCAAAGTTCGGTATGGCATGCCCATCTCGCGGATCATCTCCGTTCGGCCGATTTCAAACCAGTTTAAATAATTGGCGTGATACACGACTCCCATTTGGTCTGTTTCCTTATATCGTACACGTATGTCGTAACGGAATGTTTTCATGGATTATCATTTCACCTCTCATTGGATAAAGTACAAAAGCGCCGAATCGCTAATGAATGAAAAAAGAGCGCACCTGCAAGCGGGTCCGCTCTTTTTGTATGCCCAGGGATGTTCTCTTACAGTACCCGGGCCCGTCCGGAGTAGATGACGCCCACTTCGGGATATATGGAGACGTCTTCATTGTCCTTGAGAATCTCCAGCGCGTTAACTACGCCAACGATCACAGGCTTGCCAAGACTGATACCCACTACGGCTGCATGGGATGTAATCCCGCCGGTTTCTGTGATGACAGCAGCCGCCTTCTCGAATGCCGGCATATACTCTTTATCTGTAGTAAGAGTGACCAGGATGCAGCCTTCCGTTGCTTTGGCCAATGCCTCTTCCGCGCTGCGGGCCGTAACCACCTTACCGGTAGCGATCTGGGTGCCGATGCCCTGTCCTTTGGCAATCATTTCGCCGATTTGGTGAACCTTGATCAGGTTTGTCGTTCCGGAACGTCCTACCGGTACACCGGCCGTGATAATAACAAGGTCGCCAAGGCTGACCAATCCGGTTTTGACACTCGCGTCAACCGCGTGCTCAAACAATTGGTCCGTAGAGGAACAGGATTCTCCCTTAATCGGAATAACGCCCCAAACAAGAGACAACCGGCGCAATACCCGATCATTCGGTGTAACTGCAATAATCGGTGCTTTCGGACGGTATTTGGATACCATACGTGCCGTATAGCCGCTTTCGGTAGCGGTCAAAATCGCCTTCGCATCAAGCTCCAAAGCGGAATTGGCCACCGCCTGGCTGATTGCTTCCGTTACCGTGGTTTGCTGCGCTTGGCTTTGGCGAATGAAAATTTCACGATGCTCCAGTGCCTGCTCCGCACGCTCCGCAATACGGGCCATCGTTTGAACAGACTCGACCGGATATTTTCCCGCCGCCGTTTCACCGGACAGCATCACGGCATCCGATCCGTCGAAAATCGCGTTGGCTACGTCACTTGCTTCGGCACGGGTCGGACGCGGATTGCGCTGCATGGAATCCAGCATCATCGTTGCCGTGATGACCGGCTTACCCGCCTGGTTACATTTTTTGATCATCGCTTTTTGTACGATCGGAACATCCTCCGCCGGAATTTCCACACCGAGGTCTCCCCGCGCTACCATCAGTCCATCGGATACTTCCAGAATTTCATCGAGGTTGTCTACGCCTTCTTGATTCTCGATTTTGGAAATGATCTGAATGTGCGAAGCATTATGACGCTCCAAAATTTCACGGATTTCCATGACATCGCTCGCTTTGCGCACGAAAGAAGCAGCGATGAAATCGACTCCCTGCTGAATACCGAAAATAATATCGTTCGCATCTTTTTCAGTAATCCCCGGCAAATTGATTTTGACGCCAGGTACGTTTACGCCTTTCTTGCCGCCGAGCAATCCGCCATTCTTAATCCGGCACACAATATCGGTCCCGCGGATATCTTCAACACTTAACCCGATTAAGCCGTCATCGATCAGGATCGTGGAACCGATTCTTACATCTTTATACAAATCCCTGTATGTGATGGATACTCGATCCGCGTCGCCAAGCACTTCCTCGGTTGTGAGCGTGATCAGACGATCTTGAATCAGCTCTACCTTCTGATCGTCCTTTAGCTTTCCTGTGCGAATCTCCGGCCCCTTTGTATCGAGCAGGATCGCAATGCTTTTCCCCAGCTCTTGTGAAGCTTGCCGAGCATTGGCAATCCTGGCACCATGCTCCTCGAAGTCGCCGTGAGAGAAATTGAGACGTGCGACGTTCATTCCCGCGTCAATCAACTTCTTGAACATGTCCAGCGATTCGCTGACCGGTCCGATGGTACAAACAATTTTGGTTTTACGCATGGTAGTGGTTACCCTCCTGAATGGTTGTGAACCGACCGATTTCTCTAAATTTTTTGTAACGGTCTTCAATTAGTTCATTCTCTGTCATTTTCATTAATTCCTGCAACTGCGGCCACAAAATTTGTTTGATGGATTCCGCTTGCATGACAACGTCCCGATGAGCCCCGCCCTTCGGTTCAGGAATAATCGCGTCGATCACACCGAGCTTCAATATTTCATCAGCCGTAATCCTCATCGCTTCGGCCGCTTCCATCGATTTCGATGCGTCTTTATACAGAATCGAGGCCGCGCCCTCCGGACTGATTACGGAATAAATCGAATTCTCGAGCATAAAAACGCGGTTACCCACGCCAAGCGCCAGCGCGCCTCCGCTGCCGCCCTCACCGATAACCACACACAAAATCGGCACTCGCATGGAAGCCATTTCGAGCAGATTACGCGCAATGGCTTCACCCTGACCCCGCTCTTCCGCCGCATTGCCGGGATAAGCTCCTTTAGTATCGATAAAAGTAATGATGGGACGATTAAATTTATCGGCTTGCCTCATAAGCCGCAGCGCTTTACGGAATCCTTCCGGGTGAGGACTTCCGAAGTGGCGGGCAATATTATCCTTGGTATCCTTGCCTTTCTGGTGTCCGACAATCGTTACAGGGATACCGTTAAACCGGCCGATGCCGCCGACGACCGCCAAGTCGTCACCATAGACACGGTCGCCATGAAGCTCAATGAAATCGGTAAATAAATGCTGAATGTAATCGAGCGTTGTAGGACGCTGGGGATGGCGGGCTACCTGCATCTTCTGCTTTGTGGTCATGCCCGCATACAGCTCCGCTTCCAGCTGCTGATAACGCTGCTCCAGTCGTGCGATTTCGTCCGAGAAGTCAATTTGCTTATCCACTCCGAATTTGCGCAGCTCATCGATTTTCGCGCGAAGCTCGACAAGCGGCAGCTCAAAAGGCATTTCACTTGCCACTGGCCGTCTCCTCCTTTACGGTATGCATGCTAAGCAGTCTGGTCAGCATGGTACGCATTTCTTTGCGGTGAGCCACAAAATCGACCTGTCCATGCTTGAGATTGAATTCCGCCGTTTGAAAGTTATCCGGCAGCTTTTGGCGAATTGTCTGCTCGATAACGCGGCGTCCGGTAAAGCCGAAAGCTGCCCCCGGCTCGGCAATAATATAATCGCCCAGAGTAGCGAAGCTCGCAGACACGCCTCCGAATGTAGGGTCTGTAATCACGGAAACGTAGAGCCCCCCCTGTTCGTTCAGCTTGGCCAAAGCCGCACTCGTTTTGGCCATCTGCATCAAGCTGAGAATGCTTTCCTGCATCCGTGCTCCGCCCGACGTGGAGAAAATAATAACTGGCCGCTGTTTGGCAATCGCCTGTTCAATAGCCCTTGTTACTTTCTCCCCCACGACGGATCCGAGCGAGCCGCCCATAAAATCAAAGCTCATCACGGCTACGACAACCGGATATCCCCCGATGGTTCCTTCTCCTGTAATTACCGCATCCTGCATTCCCGTAGCTTCTACAGCTTTGTTATATTTGTTCACGTAATCGGGAAAGCCCAGCGGATCCTCCGAGCTCATCTCACTATCGAATTCGGAAAATTCACCATCGTCCATCGTCATCTGGATGCGCTCAACCGCGTTGAGCTTGTAGTGGTAATCACATTCGGTACATACCTTCAGGTTCTTGTCCAATTCTTTGTTATACTGGATCGTCCCGCATCTGGGGCATTTGTTCATCAAGCCCTCAGGAATTTCACGCCTCGGACGCTCCTCAGGAACATCAATGGCTCCATCAACCGGCGGGTTTGGAGCAGGCCTGTTCGCTGAAGGAACAGTGGCATATTTTCTTTTTTTCTGAAATAAATCTTTGAATTGCACGACTACACCTCACTTGCGAATGATGGACTTGTCCATGCCCAAACGGTACTTATGATTATGATCTATGCAAAATGGAGTTGAGCACCTCTTGAACCTCTTCCAATTCGCCTTCGGGAACTAAAATTTCAAATTGATTTTTTGTCATGTTGATAGCGCGTACCTGTACAAGAAAGCCCTCTTCCGTCAGTCTTTGCTTGATTCTCTCAGCTATTTTGGCGGTCGGAGCGATATAGATTACCGTCCACATGAAAAAAAAGACCTCCCCAAGGATAAAACGGCAGCGCTGTCCTGAAAGCATAGCAAGCAAACCTTCTTCAGAAGGAAAGCCGGGGACGCGAGCGTTTGTCAAGGTGATTCAGTGCTTTGGACCACCTTCTGAATCACGGACATATTGGAATAATGATATCATAAGTGCTCTTTTGCCCGCAACCGAACCTTGGCGCTTTTCGGGGAGGTCGATTTCATAGATAATGATTCAATTTCTGGCAAAAAATGACATCATTTGTTTGGCGGAAGACAATCCAATTCATCCTGGTGCTTATGGGCAATACGTGCCGATGCCGCCGCGGCAAGCCCGGCAACAAGATCATCCAAAAACACATGAATCCCCTTTTTATGGTCATTCAAATCCCGGATGATACCCATTTTCTGCTTGTCCAGAAAGCCGAAGCTGGTCAATCCGATCATTCCATATACATGAACGATCCCAAGCGCGAGCGTTTCGTCCACTCCGTACAGGGAGGCATCCGTTTCCATTAAGCCCTGCAACGGCTCGGGAAGCAGCTTTTGCTCCGCCAGCTCATCCAGCGCAATACCGGTGTACAGCACATACTGCACTTCCCTTTTGGTCAAAACGGCCATTACACTCTCAATACAAGCCTCCTTGGAAAGCTTCGGATTGTAAGGATGCTGCAGCTTGTACACGATTTCGGCAATGCTTTCGACAGACACGCCACGCTTTTCCAAATATTCTACAATTGATTGATGCGGCATAAAAACAACGCCTCCTCCAGTTCCATTCAGATCCGCCATGGTGCGTCCGCAAGCCTTGCACCGATGCCGTACGGGTTACTAAATGTATGCGGAGGAGGCAGGAATTATTTCACTTTTACACATTCTTTACCGAGCAGCTCTTCAATACGCGAGAACAGCTCCGGAGAGGGCTTTACCTTGTACCGGTCGCTTAGGCCCAGCGTTTTTTGACTTTTCTCGTAGTAGAGCACTACCGATAGCGTTCCCGCATGCTGCGCAATCAGCCGCCTGAGCTCGGAAAGTACGCCCGGCTGCTCCCGCTCGGGTGAAATTCGGATATAGACCCGTTGGGATACCGGAGCAGACTTTTCCCCGGCAGACTTCAGCGCTGTCGGCGGCTTGCCGGCTGACGGGGATTTCCTCGGTCCTACTCGGGAAATCTGGCCTCCCGCAGCTGAAGCCGCAGGCTTAACCGCCTTCAGCTCCAAATGCGGATCATCCAGCGCCAGAAGCTGGTCAGCAAGCAGCTTATAGCTCTCATCGCCGTGCTGCAGCTTGGCCATGACGAGCAGCGGCTTTCCCTTCTGCACGATCGGAGCGTATTTCTTCCACACCTCCGGGAAGAGAACAACCTCCGTTTTGCCGACACGGTCTTCCAGCTCCATGAACGCCATAGGCTGTCCTTTCTTGGTGACAATCGTCTTGCTTGCCGTGACAAGCCCGGCCGCCATTACATCGCTTCCGTCAGGGTATTCCTGAAGCGAGGACAGGGGATCAAGCTCGAGCTTGAGCAGCTTGGACTCGAAATCGTCAAGCGGGCTGCCCGAAATATAAAGTCCCGTCAGCTCCCGCTCCAGCTCAAGCTGCTGCGTCATTGTGAATGGAGGTATTTCCGGGTATTCCACCTCCCAATTCACCTCTTCCGTAAAGCCGAAGCCTTCCAGCACGAGCTGCAGATCCTCGCGGTCCTTGCGCCACTTGACGGCCGCATCGATGGCTTCCTCCAGCATCGCCAGCAGTTGAGCGCGGTGCCCCGGCAGCGAATCGAAGGCTCCACCCTGAATTAACGATTCCATGACACGTTTATTGCAGACTCTCAAATCAATGCGGCGGCAGAAGTCAATCAAGCTTAGGTAGGGTCCCGATTCCCGTTTGGCCATAATCGATTCGATGGCCGTTGTGCCGACATTTTTGATCGCCGCAAGCCCGAAACGAATGGCGCCGCCTTCCGGGGTTTGGACCGGAGTAAACAAAAAGCCGCTCTCATTCACGTCCGGGGGCAGCACCGGGATGCCCATCCGCCTGCATTCGTCCGCGTATTCGGCCACCTTATGATGGCTGCCCATGACCGCGGTAAGCATCGAGGCCATGAACTGTACGGGATAATGAGCCTTTAAATAAGCCGTTTGGAACGCCAAAACGCCGTATGCCGTCGCATGGGCCCGCGGAAATCCGTAGTCTGCGAAGCGGACGATCATATCGTACACCCGATTCGCTTCGGCTTCGCTGTAGCCCTGTCTCAAGCTCCCATGAACGAAGTGGGACCGCTCCTGATCCAGTATCTCGCGTTTCTTCTTGCTGACTGCTCTGCGCAGCAAATCCGCTTCCCCGAGACTGAAACCGGCCATCAGCGAAGCAATCTGCATGATTTGTTCCTGGTACACGATAATGCCGTAGGTATCCCGGAGGATCGGCTCCAGTGCCTCGTGCGGATATTCAACCTGCAGCAGTCCGTGCTTGCCCCCGATATACTTTGGAATAAACTCCATCGGACCCGGCCGGTACAAGGCAAGCACCGAGATGATATCTTCGAAATTCGACGGCCTCAATTCCTTGAGCACGCGGCGAACCCCTTGCGATTCAAGCTGAAATATGCCTGTCGTGTCTCCACGGCCCAGCAGCTCATAGGTCGCCGGATCGTCCATTGGAACCCGGGTCCAATCCGGCGCCGTTGCGGTCTGCTCGCGGATCCACTCCACCGTACGTTCAATGATCGAAAGCGTGCGCAGACCGAGAAAATCCATTTTGAGCAGTCCGATCGCTTCCAGATGCTCCATCGGATACTGCGTCAGCGACGTCTGTTCATTTCCTTCCTGCAAAGGGACATACTGTGTCAGCGGCTCACGCGAAATGATCACTCCCGCAGCATGCGTAGATGCATGCCTCGGCATGCCCTCGACCTTCATGGCCAGCTCCAGCAGCTCCGCCGTCTTCGGATGCCTGTCGGCCAACGCCTTCAGTTCGGAACTGACCCTCAGCGCTTCCTCCAGCGTCATGCCAAGCTGATTGGGGATCAGCTTGGCAGCGCGATCCACTTCATTATACGGTACGTTCAGCGCCCGTCCCACGTCCCGCACTGCCGCTTTAGCGGCCATCGTACCGAAGGTGATGATCTGCGCCACACGATCCCTGCCGTATTTCTGAACGACATAGTCAATCACTTCATCACGCCTGAGATCGCTGAAATCGATATCGATATCGGGCATCGATACCCGTTCCGGATTAAGAAACCGTTCAAAAAGCAGGTTGTAACGGATCGGATCCACATTCGTGATATTCAGCGTGTAGGCGACCAGACTGCCCGCGGATGAGCCGCGTCCCGGTCCCGTAGCGATGCCCTGCTCATGCGCAAAACGGATGAAGTCCCACACGATCAGAAAATAGTCGGAGTAGCCCATCCGTTCGATGACGCCAAGCTCATATTGAAGCCGCTGCCCGACCGTTTCCCTCCATGCTGCGTCCTGCCATTCACGAAGTGCGGAGTAACGTCTCTTGAGCCCTTGCCCGCAAAGCTCCGCAAGATATTCGCCGGCCGTTAGCCCCTCCGGAATCGGATCGAACTGCGGGAGGATGGACCGCCCGAATTCAAGCTCCAGATGACAGCGTTCAGCCACAGCCGCCGTATTGGCTATCGCCTCCGGCACATGGATGAACATCCGTGCCATCTCGTCATGACTCTTAAGGTAAAGCTGCGAAGAATGCAAACGAAGGCGGTCTTCGTCCTCCACGGTTTTGCCCGTGCCGATGCACAGTAAAATATCCTGCACCGCATGATCCGGCTCCCGCACGTAATGAACGTCATTTGTGGCGATCAGCGGAATTCCCGTATCGCGGCTAAGCTTAATCATCTCTTGCATCACTTTTTTTTGCTCTGCAAGACCGTGGTCTTGTAGCTCCAGAAAAAAATCGTCGCCGAAGATCGCACGGTATCTGAGCGCCGCAGCTTTCGCTTCCTCATAACGTCCGTGAAGCAAATGCTGGGATACCTCGCTCCCCAGACAGGAGCTCGTGCACACAAGTCCTTCCGAGTAGCGCTCCAAATGCTCGAGATCGATCCTAGGCTTATAATGATAACCTTCCAAATGCGCAATGGAGCAAAGCCTCATCAGGTTTTGATAACCCGTCTGATTTTTGGCGAGCAGAATCAAATGATAAATGGGCTGCTCCTGTCTAGTGCCCTTCGTACGTAAAGAACCAGCAGTAAAATACATTTCACAGCCGATAATCGGCTTGATGCCCCGTGCTTTGCAAGCGCGGTAAAAAGGAATAGCGCCGTACATCACACCATGGTCCGTAAGCGCCAACGTCTTCATGCCGAGCTCAGCCGCTCGCTGAACCAGATCCTCGATGCGTGCGGCGCCGTCAAGCAGGCTGTATTCGCTGTGCACATGCAAATGGACAAAATCGGTATCGCCCATCCGGGCCGCCTCCTCACGTTGCGGAATCGCTCAAAAAATTCTTGTACACAATTTTAGCATAATGCGAACAAGTGTGCCATATATTTAAATGAAGAAGCGTTCGAAAGACGGGGTCCGGCCGGCTGCTTACGGGGGACAACCTCTTTTCAGTATCGGTTTAGCCCCATAGCGAACAGCTCAAAGAACGGGAAAGGGTGGAGTCTGTGGCGGTATTTTTATCCAAATGCTTGTTGGATTTTTTCGTGGCGTTCGGGGTTGTTTTTGGGGGAACCATGCTGGCGGGAATCAGCGCTGTCATCACCTTGGAGCCTCCCGTATACAAAATGATGAATGTTTCGGAGCAAATCAAAATATGGGCCATGGTTGCCGCCATTGGAGGCACGATTGATCCGATCCGGGCGATCGAAACTCATTTTCATGACGGCCACATCTCCCCTGCGATTCAACAAATCATGTACATCGTGTGCGCGTTTATCGGGGCTCATATGGGAACGACGCTCATTCAATGGATTTGCAAAGGAGGAAGCAGCGGGTGAAGGCTCCCCCTCCCGAATCGACAGTCAATGTATTGCGTGCGGCAGGTCTTCTGATCGCGGGCATGATCATCGGTGCCGCTCTCTTTTTAAGCATCTATAATCAGCGCCTCAATATGATGATCGTGCAAAACAGGGAACTCGTGTCTGAAAATGTCAGATTGGAAGGTGAAGTGGAAGACTTGAAAAAAAACAAAAATCAACAAAATACGATCAATCTGCTGAATATATATGTGGAAGCGGCCGATGATTCGCCCCTGGATAAAATTACGGAAAGCGAACTGAAGCGGCGGATTCACGGCGAGCTCAAAAAAGTTATCGTCGGCCGCAAAATTTCGGATTTTGCCGCTATGCCGGATGTGTACGAGCAGATACTTAAAGAAAAGCCGTACATGGGAATCCTGGACAAGGACTACATCGTTCAGTCGGTCAAATGGATCGTCCTGACGCAAACCGAGCTCAAGGTTTGGGTAACGGTCAAAGAGTGGAAGCGGATTCCAATGTCGTGATCTTCCTGCAGGTTCAGGTTGTAACCGGTTGATTTTCTTGGAGGAAATCGGTAAAGTGGTTACTAAAGAATGAAACTGTCGACAAGGATGTGCCTTCCCAACATGATTGCAAATATTCAGATCGCGCTTAGTGCCCTCATCATCATCGCACTTGGCTTCTCCGTCTTTTACAGCTTTCGCTTCCGCAGAGAGACGGATCCGAAGCGCAGAGGGCTGCTCTCTTCCAAAATGAACATGGCTATGGGCATTATGCTGATTATCATCTCCATCACCCAGTTGTTTTTTTTCGAGGATTCGGTGATCAGGCGGATTTTCGGTACGGTGTGCCTTCTTCTGGGTCTGTTTAATTTCTATGTGGGTCTTCGCAATTACATCCACTTCAACCGATAAAAATCAATAATCACCGTCCGGAGCCGCTTCACTTCCGGGCGATTTTGCTTTTCAGCCGGCCGTATTTCAGTAATGTATACTTAATAATCTGTTCTTTGCTTGCATAGGATGGAAGTAGCTTGCATTCTTTAGGAGGTGTCCGATACCCATGGAGATCGCCCCCCATGCAGGGCAGCAGCAGCCGATTTACGAACTGGAAGACAATGCCCTGGAAATGATGAGCAAGTGCAAAGAAAAAATCCTTCACGTGTGCTCCCGCCACATACACATGCGTGTGCGCGTACAAACCGTTCACGGCCAAACCCATGACGGGATCCTCGTGCATGTCGACAACTACCACATATACCTTCAAATGCTGCCGGGCCACAGCCGGGCTTTACTGCCTGGTCCCTATCCTTACTATCCTCCGTACAATCCGTATTACAGCAGTGTCATATTACCGCTCGCCCTATTCGATCTGCTTACGATCGCCCTTCTCGTTTAAGCCGGCAGAAAAAAAAGGCCCTCTATCCTTGCTCTGGATGGATAGAGGCCTCTTTTTTTTGTGCCATTCCTTATTTTTTTACCTGAAGCAGCTTGCGTCTTCCCAGCAGCGCCTGCTCCATCTTCCAGCGCTTCATGCGCTTTACCTTCAGAAGCTCACGCTTCGTTTCTTCCTCCACGCCAAGCAGCTGATGCAAATGGGCCGCCACTACAAGCAGCGCAAAGGCGATCCAGCCGATGCAAAATACCGATTCAAGCGACCACGCGACCCCCGCTTTAAGCTTCGGTACGGCATAAATCAGCATCCCCAGTGTCAGCCCGATAAACACCATATTTTTGATCCCTTTCATCAATGCGCGCCTCCTCCCTCACAAAAGACTTGTACAATCCATTGTATGAAGGACAAGGTCCCAATAGCACCGATTATGCCTTTTCCGCAGACGGCTTCGGCTTGGGTCGGCGCAGCAGCCGGGTAACCAGGCCATAAGCATAAGTCAGAATCCATGGAATTACTAGGCTCAAAGCGAACGCGGTAAAGGTATACAGATGGTACTCCCCAATCGCGCCGCTTTCATTCGGATAATGAACGCGGTAGTAAGTTAACACCGCCGGATGAATCAAATAAATGCCAAAAGAAACGGCACCCAGCGCCATAAGCCCTCGGGCTGCAGGCATAGCGAAGCGAATCAGCAGCTGTCCCAGCCGGATCAAGCTGATCCCGGCGAACGCCGCATAAACAAAGAAGAGCACATGATACCAGGCTCCGTCGAGAACAACGCTTGTCCGACCCTCCAGCATGAACAACCCCAGGAAACTGAAGCCTATGAGGACGGCAGCCGGCAGTACCCATACAAAATGTTTTTTGAGCCAGGCTGCAAACGTCTCATAGTGAAGCCCGATCCAGCCGCCCAGCGTGAACATGCTGAAATAATTCACACAAAGCGAAGGCATATGATTGATCGGCTCCACCCAATGGTTGTACGAGTAGAAGACAGCCTGGATGACAAGACCGAGCCAAATCAGGCTTCTCCTGAACCAAGTAAACCGGCACAGCCACATCATCAGCGGAAACAGCAAATAGAACTGGACGATAATGACCATAAAATATAAATGATAGGAAGCCTCGGCCCATGGCAGCAAACCTGCGAAACGGGACCAATCCATATGTAAGTTGATCCTATCGAAAACCCACTGGTTGTACAAATAATAAAACAACGACCAGAGCACATAAGGAATGAGCACATGCCTTACACGTTTGACGTAAAATTGAATCACCTGTTTGCCGTCAAAGGCACTGCCTTGATATTTGTAAAAGAGCACGATTCCGCTCATGATGATGAATACCGGAACGGCAAAATTACTCAGCTTGTTCAACGCCAAATACATGGCCTGTGAGCCGCTTCCAATCGGAAGCTCCACCGTAGCGTCCGACGTGGAATGGATGATCAAGACCGCCAGTATGGCGATGGCCCTGACAACGTCGAGCTCAAGCAGCTTCGGTTTTGATTTCGGTTTTGCGGTAGCCACGATCGGTTATTCCTTCCTTTAAAAATATTTCATTTTTCAACTTTTCATGACATTGTAACATATTCGGAACAGGAAACGAATCTCTACTTTCACGACATGCTCGAATAATACTTATATTTACTTATAAACACTTGCATATTTTAAGTAATTACGCTTATAATTTAAATACAATAAGCTGCGGAAGGGGCAAACCATGTATCAAGAAGAGCGGATAATCGCCATTTTGGAGCATATTCGGCAGCATCAGCGAATCTCTGTAGAAGACATTTGTGAGCTGTTTCAGGTGTCAAGGGATACCGCTCGCAGAGATATCGTCAAGCTGGAGGAGCAGGGACAGATTTTACGTACCCGCGGAGGTGCGATATGGCGCGGACTCAACAAAGAGGTTTCCGGCTACGGAGACCGGCTTCAGGAGGAGCCCGCCGTGAAACGGGCCATCGGACGTCTTGCCGCGTCCTTGGTGCAATCAGGCGATTATTTATTCATGGACGCCTCGACTACCGTAATGAATGCAGCCCAAGAGCTGCGAACGGACGGGCACGTGATCGTGACCAATTCCATCGACATTGCCGGCCTTCTATCCCAGAGAACAGGCATTGTCGTACACCTGCTCGGAGGCGTCGTTCATCCGCGTCACCGTTTTATCTCCGGCGTAAGGACTCTGGACATGCTGCGTGACTATCAAGCCGACAAGCTGATCATAGGAACCAGCGGGATTACCCCCGACGGACTAACCAACCCTTTTG
Source organism: Paenibacillus sp. F024 (assembly GCF_057814255.1). Taxonomy (NCBI): domain Bacteria; kingdom Bacillati; phylum Bacillota; class Bacilli; order Caryophanales; family Paenibacillaceae; genus Paenibacillus; species Paenibacillus sp. F024. The sequence continues at coordinate 45,720 of NZ_JBVASZ010000021.1, read as the reverse complement.
AAGAAGAAGGGTATGTGATGAAAGAAATGATGCGCAGAAGCGATCAAGTCATTGTACTGGCGGACCATACCAAATTCGGGCTTCGCCAATTTTACCGGGTAGCCGGCCTGGAAAGCATCGACATTCTGATTACAGACCGTGAGCCGGAAGATGCAATGAAAGAAGCGCTGCTGCGCCACGATATCAATATCATGATTGCCAAAGGAGAGAGCGAAGCATGATCCGATTGATTGTCAGCGATTTGGACGGCACTCTGCTGCATAACCATAAGTCGGTTCGCCCCGAAGACAAAAAGGCGCTCCATGAAGCACAAGCCCAAGGGATTGCCGTCGCATTCGCTTCCGGAAGAATGCGGCCCGAAATCATCAACGTCATGAAGGAGCTGGAGATTGCCGGTCCCGCCATTTCCCAAAACGGTGCTTATGTGCATACGTTGGATGGACAACGGATTCACCAAAGCGCATTTGAACGCGACCTGATCGCAGAGCTTGCGCAGGCCGCTTCCGGCACCCCGTTCGTAACCCTGATCGCCGCACCCGACAGCTATGTCGTAGAACGCTGGAGCGAGCAGGCGCAAAGGCTTCGCAGCCGATTGATGGCTCCTCTTGTGGAAATGAACGATCTGCAGGATAAGCTCGGCCGGGAGCTGATATGCGGCAAAATTTCCTACATGGGCGATGTCGGCGAGCTGCTGCAATTCCAGAAGGTGTTAAAAGAAAAATATGGCGATGCCATCGATGCCTATATCTCCGACGTGGATTGCATGGATGTGATGCCGCGGCACACCTCCAAAGGCACCGGGCTGCTCTCGCTTCTTGAATATTTGGGCATAAAGCCGGAAGAGACCGCCTGCTTTGGCGATTCGTTTAACGATTTATCCATGTTCGCCGTTACTCCGCACAGCTTTGCGATGGCGACGAGCCACCCTGACGTTCAAGCCAAAGCGGCGCACACCATATCGAGTGTAGCGGAAGGCATAGAGTGGATCCGCTCGTACAACGCCTCCCTTCACTCGAACCGAAGTAAATGAAAGGCGCCCATACAAAAAGCCGCTGCTGCAGCAGCGGCCTGGACTGTTCGAATCGTAAGTCTTGTCATTGTCCCGGCAGCCATGGCTAGAACAAATGACCCTTTACCATATCCCACTCATGAATCTCGCAGCTTCTGGCCCCTTGAACAATATAGGGGTCCTGTTCCACCCACGACTTCACTTCATCTTCGTTCTGCGCGATGTAAACGACAAAGCCGCCCGCACCGTCTACAAAGCGGCCGTTCGCAAAGAGCCTGCCCGCATTGCGCTGCTCCTCCAAAAAAGCGAGATGCTGAGGACGATAGGTCTGGCTCTTTTCCGCATCCTTCATCGGAAGGAAAACGGCAAAATACTTCCGCTCTGTTTTTGTGCTTGCACGTTCTTTATTGTACAAGTACATGGACGACATGTCTTTATCGCCGAAGCCGCCGGCCTTCGCAGACGCGAGCATCGTCCCGGCATAAGAGCTGAGAGGAATGGAAGTGCCACTGCCCTGAGCCATCGACTCGAGCAACGTCATATCTTTGTGAAGCAGGCTTAATGCAAAGCCAGGCTCGAATGCATCCTTCTTCACAAATTGCGTATAATGCCGGTCGTAAATCCGGCTCTGGGCGAAGCTTGCGCTTAATATTTGGTGCAGCGTTTCTTTGGAAACACCCATCGCTTCACCGAGTACCATCGCTTCACTTGCGGCTTGGGTATGTACTCCGACCATAAGCTGATTGATCAGCTTCACCACGTTACCGCTGCCCGTCGCACCAACATGGTAAATGTTCTTCCCGACAACCTCCAAAATCGGAAGAACCTTATCGAAAACAGCCTTCTCACCGCCCGCCATAACGGACAGCGTGCCCTCCTCCGCTCCTACGGTCCCCCCGCTGACAGGGGCATCCAGGAAGGACATGCCAGCTTCTTCCGCTCTTGCTGCGATTGTCCGATTCAAGTCGGGAGATACCGTGCTGAAGTCAATCAGAATGAGGCCCTTCCGGCCATTTGGAATAATCCCGTCTTCGCCAAGGAACACTTTTTCCACATCCGCAGGCATAGGAAGACAGGTCATCAGCACATCCATGTCTTGAGCCAGCTCGGCTATGGAGCGTCCCGCTTTTCCCCCGGCATTCACGAATGCGTCTTCTTTCGCTTTGCTTCGATTGACACCATATACTTCGTAATTTGCCTTCACCAAATTCCGGGCCATCGGCAGCCCCATATTCCCTAGTCCGATAAAAGCTAATTTCATGATCATTTTCCTCCTCCACATGGGATCGTTAAGAAAAGCTCCTGATCGAAGCCCTTTCGGTGAAGAACCATTATTTAGAAAAAGGATTGCTTTTAAGAATTTACCACATGAACCGGCCGGCCTTCAAGAAAAGCCTTTACATTGCCTACGGCTGTATCCATTAATCTGGATCTGGCGTCTCTTGTAGCCCAAGCCATATGGGGAGTAATGATGCAGTTTTGAGCTCCGTACAACGGGTTGTCCCGCGTCGGCGGCTCGACGGAAAGCACATCAAGCGCCGCCCCGGCCAGGCGCCCTTCATTGAGCGCATCGGCCAAATCTTTCTCTTCAATCAAAGGCCCCCGCGAAGTATTGATCAGAAAAGCCGAAGGCTTCATGCGCGATATTCGCTCTGCATTAATTAGCTTTTCTGTGGAAGGCGTCAACGGACAATGTAGGCTGACAACATCGGATTGCTCCAGAAGCTCGTTCAGCTCCACCCATTCGACTCCCTCCACCTGAGGAGGAGTGCTTCGTCCGCTGCCGACCGCAATCACCCTCATATCGAAGGCGCGGGCAATTTTTGCCGTTTGGGTACCGATGCGCCCAAGCCCGATTAAGCCCAGCGTCTTGCCGGACAGTTCGACCTGCGGCGTCAGGGTAAAGCAAAAGTCAATGCTGCGCGACCATTCCCCCTTGTGGACGGCATCGCTGTGCCATTGAGTCCGGTGGCACAGCTCCATGAGCAGGGCAAATACAAATTGCGCAACAGAGTTCGTGCCGTATGCCGGAATATTCGTAACCGGAATGCCGCGTTCTCTGGCCGCTTGAAGGTCTACGACATTATACCCGGTAGCCAGTACACCGATGTAACGCAGCTTCGGAAGCTGCGAAAGCGTATCCGCAGAAAGCGGTGTCTTATTCGTAAGCACAATTTCCGCCTCTGCCGCTCTTTGGATGATCTCATCAGGAGCCGTACGGTCATAAACGACCGTTTCCCCAAACTCCTCCAGCCCTTTCCAATCCAAATCCCCCGGATTCAGGGTATACCCGTCTAACACCACGATTTTCATGTGCGTATGATTCCTCCCTACGATCTATTTGAAGCTTTATTTAACAACCGGGCTACGCTAAGCGTGCATTGAAACAAATTGTTCTCGGCATCCGCCATGCATTCTTCAAGTGTCGAGGGGCCGCGTACAACCGAAAAACAGCCGGCAAAATGAGGCGCAAGCCGCTCGCTTCCCTCTCCGAGACCGCCGGAGATCAGGATCGCTTCCCTGCCCGCATTCTTGGCCAATTGCGCGACATGATATGGAAGCTTGCCGAACAAGGTCTGCCCGTCACTGCGGCCTTCCCCGGTCATCACCCAATCCGCCTCTTCAATCCGCTGCTTCAAGCCGGACATTTCTTCCACCAATTGAGCTCCGGGTACAATGTTCGCCCCCAAGGCCAGCAGAGCAAAGCCAAGCCCTCCTGCGGCACCGGCTCCCGGCTGATTCCGCATGCTGAGAGACAGCTGAGCCTCCAGTAAATCGGCGTATGATGTCATGTCTTTGTCCAATTGAAGCACAATCTCGGGAGTGGCTCCCTTTTGCGGACCGAAGATGTGAGAAGCTCCCTCCAGCCCGAGCAGCGGATTGGTCACATCGCTGGCAATTGTGATTCGGCAGTCCGCAAGACGAGGGTCCAAGCCCTTCAAGTCCGCTTCGGACAGCTGTCCAAGCTCGCGGCCGAAGCCTTCGGCAGTCCGTCCGTCCCGACAAGTAAAGCGGGCTCCCAGCGCAATGAGAAGTCCCAACCCTCCATCGTTAGTCGAGCTTCCTCCCAGTCCGATGATCAAACGCCGGTAGCCCTGATCCAGCGCGCTGCGAATGACCTCGCCCAGTCCTCTGGTGGACGTATGCAAAGGATTCCTGTGCTCCTGAGGGACCATAGGCAGTCCGATAACATTGGCCGCTTCAATGACGGCAGCCGGCTCGCCCTGATCCGTAATGATGCCAAAATACGTGTCGACCCGCTCTCCTCTCGGACCTGTGGCCTGAAGCTGAAATACGCTGCCGTCCGTAGCTTTGACCAAAGCGTCGACCGTCCCCTCTCCTCCGTCCGCCATAGGGATCACGCTAATTTCAGCCGATGGAATTTCCTGAAGCAGGGCCCGGGCCATGGTATTGCCCACCTGTACAGCCGTAAGGCTCCCCTTGAAGGAATCCGGTGCGATAACAATTTTCATAAAGTCCTCTCTCCTGTCGGATCTGATCCGTTGTTTACCCTTATCATACACGAAAACGTAATCGCTTTCTTTATTGCTTTTGACTAAATTCCGATGTTACTTTCAGTTCAAATTTAGTTATAATGTACAATGAAAAAGAGTTGGAGGAAGATGCTTATGCTGACCCCGGAATTGGCCGGCGAGATCGTTCAAGAAACGATGGAACGCCTTGACCGCAATATCAATATTATGGACTTGTCAGGCACAATCATCGCCAGCGGAGATGCCGCTCGGATCGGACAATATCATGCGGCGGCCGTGGAAGCGATGAAGCAAAACCGGGAGTTAATCGTTGAGGAGCATCATGTTTCGCAGTGGAACGGTGCTCACATCGGGATTAATTTGCCCGTTCATTACAACGGCAGGGTTGTGGGTGCGATCGGGATTACCGGTACACCTCATGAGGTCAAGCCTTTCGGACATTTGGTCAAGATGACAACCGAGCTCATGATCAGGCAGAATCATTTGAAGCTGCAGGATGAATGGAAGCAAATGACGGTTGATTTGATTGTGGAGGAGCTTCTACAATCCTCTACTCCGGATTTGCCGATGATGGATCAAAGACTGGAGGCGCTTCGCTGCAGCTTCGGCCCTCCCTATCAGGTCGCTGCCGCCGCTTACAACCTGCCTCCGGAAGATAAAGGAAACGAAGGCCTTCTGGCCAAGGTTCAACGTATGTTCCTCTCGAGCAAGGCGCTGATCAGTCAATATCGTCCGCAAAAGCTGCTGATTCTCTTCTATGAAACACCTTCCGAAAGCGTTGATAAGAAGCTAGTCAAGCTGACGGAATTGTTGGAGCGGGACACCTTGAAGCACACCATTGGAGTAGGCTCACCGGTCATGTCCCGCGAAGCTGTCCGTCTCGGCTTTACAGAAGCGGAGCTCGCCCTGCGAATGGGAGAATCCGAGGCCCGCCCCTTGGTTCGTTTTGACGCCGTGGAAGCTAAGGCCCTGATTCATGAAATTCCGATCGAGCACCGCGACCGTCTGCTAAGCAAATTTCAGCCTTACTGGAACGATAAGATGCGCGAGACCCTGCAGGTGTTTTTTGACTGCAGCCTGAGTATTGCAAGCTCTGCAAAAGCTCTGGATATCCACCGCAACACCATGATTTACCGCCTGGAGCAGATCAAGACGTTAACGGGCTACGATCCCCAACAGTTTCAAGATGCCGTTCTTCTTCAGTTTGTGCTGTGGTTTTATACCAAGTAGAAGCAACCCCTGTTGATCGGCAGGCTTTGATCATGAATAAAACCAAGGCAGCAGCAGCGACTGAATCAGCCCGATGATCCCGCCAAGGAGGACTCCCAGCCAGGTAATGGCACGAAACTCCTTACCCGATACGCTCAGTATGATTTCCTCCACGCGTTCAATCGGAAAGAGGGCTACCTGCCCTTCGACGATCTTAGGCAGCTCGATCGCGTTCATGATACGCTCCACATGATTGGCAAGAAGAAGAAGCGAGCGTTCGGCCACTTCGGGAGCATATCCCAGCAGCTTGTCCCGGTAAGATCCGAGCGCCTCATTCAGGCGAACCTTTCCCAGCTTATGCAGCCACTCCTCCACATGGAGAAGCGACTGCACCTTTTCTTTAAGGAAGGGCAAGCCTTCTTCTTTAGCTGCCAACTCAAGCAATGCCGACAAACTCATCTCTTCAAATTGCTCTATTTTTTTGCGGATAAAATTTGCGAGCGTGATCCGGACATTAGCCGATTCCAGCTGTTGAAGAAGCGCCGTCCGGATTTTTTCGACCGTTTTCGATTCATCCATAAACATGCCGGCAAGCGCACCGAGAAAGCCGCCTGTCTGGCCCATGAACTGGCTGGTCATTTGCCGCAGCATGCGTTCTCCGTTCGGAGACATCATTTCGTTCCTGATCTCGTCGATCAACAGGTCGACAGCCCAATCGACGAAGCGCTCCCGTTTTTCTTCCGACCAGTCCGGAATCAGTCCGGAAAGCTTGATCTCTCCCAAGCCCTTATCCCGCCAAAGCCATTCGATCCCCCGCCCCGTTGTCTCCCTCAGCCAACCGGCAAGCCGCCCGGATAATTCGTCAGCCCTTTCGGGTGTCATCCAGCCGGTGATCAGTTCCCTTACCGTCATATCCCTTGCCGTCCAATCCGTTATGATCCGGCGAAGCGCCTGTTCCAGACGCGCTTTCGTTTCAGGCTTTTGCAGCATTTGCGAGAGGCCGTGAGCGGTAACCAGATACTCGCCTACGACTTTGCCGAGCGAGCGGCCGATTTCGTCCTTTCGTTTAGGAATAAGACCCGGCGTAAACGGCACCCTTTTGCCTAAGAGGCGCCACTCCCGCCGGGGATGAAACAGCATCTTAATAGCCAAGTGGTTCGTTACTCCTCCCACAAAACCGGCTACAGCGATGTTAATTAAAATAAACCAGAGGTTCAGCATGCAGTGAAGTTCACATCCTTTTGCGAGTAGTGGCCTTTTCCCATTCACCAAGGGGAAAACGCCCTCATATGATGAAGTAGTTCGTTTCTAAATGTTCCAAGCATGCTGAGGCATGCCGTACGGCAAGCTCTCGCTGGGAAGGAGTTCCGCATGAAAAGAACAAAAGTGAGGATTCAAATACAAAACCCCGGCATATCCTCGGACGGCTCCGCTCTGATGCTCAGCGATGCGATCGCAAAGAAATGGAAAATCCCGCTTCACACTACGGTGAATTTGCGCTTCGGAGCAAGTCGGCAGGAAGTAAAGGTCGTTCCTACTTCACAATCCGGCATGCTTCGCATTAGCAAAACAATGGCTGCGGCATTGGGGCTGTCGCAGGGTGACCAAGTATGCCTGCAGTACAAAAACGGAACCCGTACGATTCAAATCGGTCCTTTGATCGGCGTAATGGTCAGTCGTATCCAACCCTCGTCGCCCGACAAATTATTCGGCGCGAACACGGCCTTCTGCAAGGAACTATCCTATGCATGCAAGCTGTACGGCGCTTCGGTTTTCTTTTGCACCCCGGACGACCTTCACGGGTATAGCGATACGGTTCAGGGATGGCGCCATATCAGCGGTGAGAAATGGGAGCAGTTCAGCTTCCCGGTTCCGAATGTGCTCTACAACCGGCTTACTTCGCGCAAGCTGGAAAAACGGCCGAATGTTCAGCATTTTATAAGCCAAGTCAAAACCCGTCATAACACCATCATGTTTAACGAGAAATATTTGGATAAAACGGAAGTTTTCGACGCGCTTCGCAAGGAAAGCGAGCTGCATCCGTATTTGCCCGAATCGTACCTGCTGCGAAACTTTCAAATGCTAAAGTCCATGTGCGCCAAGCATCAAACCGTATTTCTCAAGCCCATTACTGGAAGCTTGGGCAAGGGCATCATCCGCGTACGCAAACAGCCGGACGGATCGTACATTTGTCATTTTACCAATCTGAACGGCGCACGTAAACAATCGTTTTCCACACTTAGGGGAGTCTTCAGCAACGTGTCCGGGAAGTTAAAAAAACAGCGTTATCAAATCCAGCAAGGACTGGATCTTCTAACGGCGGACGGAAGGCCGATCGATTTCCGTGCTTTAGTGCAGCGCGGTGAAAACGGGCAGTGGGCCGTTACTTCCATTGTAGCCCGAATTGCGGGAAATCATCATTTTGTTTCCAACCTGGCCCGGGGCGGTAAGTTAAGCACGGTAAAGGGAGCGCTGGCCCGCTCGGGCTTTGCAGCCGCAGACGGAGGACACTCGAAGCTTCATCGGGCAGCGGTACAGATCGCCGAAGGAATCGAAACACAGGTGCCGGGGCATTTTGCGGAGCTTGGCATCGATCTGGCCATTGATACTCAGGGACGCGTTTGGCTGATCGAAGTCAATTCGAAGCCGTCAAAGGAAGACAATACACCGCTTGCGGCATCCAATAAGATCCGTCCTTCGGTGAAAAAAATTGTACAGTACGCCAGATTTTCGGCCAATTTTTAATTTAACCAATCCGGGCTGCTTCCCATTCGGAAGCCTCCTTTACACTTACGGGGTGACGCACATGATGATCTCCAGCTTCATGAGGATCGGTGAACGTTCGGTAGGCATCATGACGACGCAAACCGACGAGGATCCGCCTTTTCGCAATCGCGATTTCTACCGGCGATTGTGTATTGCCGGCAGACGGAGCGGTTTGATGGTATTCGTGTTCACACCGCTTGGGATCGATTGGAAAGCAAAGCAAGTGATAGGGTATACGTATGATAACGGACATAAACAATGGCTGTGTCAGACCTTCCCGCTGCCATCCATCGTTTACGACCGGTGTTTTTTCACCGCAGAGCATCAGTACGCCGCATATCGCGCGGCACTGCATCGCTTAACAAAGCACCCGTCTGTCCGCCTTTTAGGCTTTGGCCTAAAGGATAAATGGTCCGTTCAGCAGCTTCTGCAGCAAGATGGGCGGTTTGACAATTATCTGCCGCGAACCGAACTTCTGCGAAGTATGCGGACGGCAGCAGACTGGCTGCGGGAATTTAGAGAGGTCATCATAAAGCCGCGAAGCGGCTCACAAGGCCGGGGGGTGCTGCTCGTGCAGCGCCGGCCATCCCCTCCGTCCGGAAAGGTAAACCCCGCAGAATCGGCATTTACCGTGCGCGGACGCGATGGGCGCAACCGTACTTTTGCAGGGGATTTCGTAAACTGGGCTGCACTTGCGGGATGGCTGCGCCGTTGGGTCTCGCGGCGCAGCTGCTTGCTGCAGCAGTATCTGCCCCTGCAGACAAAAGGCGGCAGTGCATACGACGTACGCGCACTGGTGCAAAAGAACGGTACCGGCCGCTGGCAATTGACCGGTATGGCCGTTCGCCGGGGTCAGGACGGCAGCCTGACATCAAATCTTCACGGCGGAGGTAGAGCGGAACCCGCCAGCCCCTTCCTCGTCAAGGAATTCGGCCCGGAAACCGCCGCAGAGCTTCTCCGTAAGCTGACTTACCTCTCGGAGGAGCTGCCGCTTGCTCTGGAAGCATGTCATGGAAGGCTTGTAGAGCTCGGCATTGATTACGGGATCGACAAGGACGGTCATCTATGGATTCTTGAGGTGAATTCCAAACCCGGCCGCTCCATCTTTACTTATTTGCAAGACGATCAGGCAAGATTCGCCGCTTTGGTCAATCCCCTGCGTTACGCCCGCTTTCTTCTGAAGCAGCAAAGATAAGAGCAGGTATCGATAAAAGCGTCTGGAACACAGAACAGAGAGCTTAAACCCTATGGATAAGCCGCTGCAGAAGTCTGATGGCCGGCCGTTTTCTTATCGGCCCTAAGCCTTTGCTTTTATCTTCATCCAACATAAAAGAACGCATCGCTGTTCAGACTCATTTTCACCTGAAGCCGACCGTTCTTACAAATTAGACCCACTTTGCCTGCGGCAAAGTTTTCATATATTCTTGCCCATTCCTTACGAAGCCGGTTTTGCCTCCGGCAAAACTCAAAGCAAATCCTTACGAAGCCAGTTTTGCCTCCGGCAAAACTCTTAGGAGGTTCAGCATGAGCTTGACAACTTGCACGATTCAGGTCATTAAGCGGCAGGAACGGGTCGTTTACATGACAAATGAATTGGCCAAAACCCTGAGGGTGGCCAAAGCCAGAAACGTGACCTTGAAACTCGGCAGCAAGAGCCTCTATTTGCGACTCCGGCTGCTGAAGAAGAACGGAAACCAAGTCTATATACCGACGGATCTTTATTCCCAATTGCGAATTCCCAGAAGCGGCTCTGCCCTAATTGTTTGCAGCAAGGGTTCAGAAATTCGGATCGGACCGCTCATCGGCATCTTGACCAGCGTCTCTTCCGGCAGTTCTTCTCCCTTTGGGACGCGGACGGAATTCATTCGCCAATTCATGCAGGCCGGAAAAGACAAGGCGTACTATTTCGGCTTCTCGCCCCATGACGTCAACTGGTCACAACAGACTGTCAGAGCGATCGTACCGCGCAGTGACGGCGGATGGGACCGCAAGGTGCTGCCGCTGCCGGACGTGATATACAACCGGCTGCCCAGCCGAAAGGCCGAAAAGCTTACTTCCATGAATGCTTTTAAGCACCGCTTCGTGCGGCTGGGCATTCCGCTGTTCAACTGGAGCTTCTTTGACAAATGGGATGTGTATAATCTGCTCGAAGGCACCGATGTCTTCAAGCATGTACCGGAGTCCCGCATTAATCCTTCACAGGCGCAGATAAAGGAAATGCTGGAAAAGCACCGGTTTATCTATCTCAAACCAACCGCGGGCAGCCTAGGCATCGGAATTTACCGGTTGACGTATAATCCCAAGCGGGGGTATTATGCACGTTTCCGGCGGGGGGAACGCAATGTGCTTCTGCGTTTTAGTAAATTTGAATCGTTGATGTCCCTTTTAAACCGCCAAAGCAGCGGCTTAAACGGTTACGTCGCCCAACAGGGCATTCGGCTTATTGAAATCGACAGCTGTCCGATCGATTTCCGTTTCCATATGACCAAGAACATCAATAACCAATGGGTCGTTGCCGCAATCGGAGCCAAAAAAGCGGGCAGAGGCAGCGTCACGACACACGTGCGCACCGGCGGTCAATTGATGACACCGGAGCAGGTGTTGAAGCAAGTATTGGGAACGCGGGCTGATCCCGTTCTCGTCCATGCCAAAGAGACGGCCATCAAGCTGGCGGAGGAAATCGAACAAAATTACCGACACACTCTTGGTGAGCTCGGTTTTGATATCGGTATCGATCAGAACGATCACGTCTGGATGTTCGAAGCCAACTCCAAACCGGGACGGTCCATTTTTAAACACCCTGCCCTAAAGGAACAGGGAAGACGTTCACTTCAATATATTTACGACTATTGTCTCTTCCTGAGCCGATTCCGGTCAAGGAGGGATTCATAGGTGGATGTCATCGTACAAAGAAGACAACAGCGGCCGATCCTGGCCATACTCACTTACGCCGATGAAAAAAGAGTATTCCGCGGGAACCAGAAAAACTTTGTCGATTTGATCCGAACCGGCGAGGAGCGCGGGGTGCTGGTATACGTCTTGACCACATCCGATTTCAACCTTTCGGGCAAGCATGTCTCCGGTTATTCTTACCATCCCGCAACACAATCTTGGATCAAGCAGCGAATGCCTCTTCCCAATGTCATTTATAACCGGATCCCTTACCGTAACTTCGAGCTTTATCCGGAGGTACAGCAGGTCATTCAGACCTGTTTACGCCACAGAAAGATCCATTTTTTCAATCCAGCCTTTTTCAACAAATGGAACCTGTTCGAATGGCTGAACAAATCGCCGAAAACAAAGCCCTTCATCCCAGTCACAGAACGCATGTCCTCAAGCAAGGAGCTTCACAAGATGCTCTTGACTTATCCTTTCATTTATCTTAAGCCGATTCGAGGAAAAGCAGGCAAAGGCATCATGAAAGTCAGCCGCATCAACGGCGGAAGTTCCAAGAGCAGTTCATTTGAGCTGAGCATCCAGGACAAAACAAAAAGCCACATCTCCCGGTACTCAAGCGTTTCCGAGCTGTGGTCGCAGGTTCAACGCCTGATTAACTCCCAGGAATACATCATGCAGCAGGGAATCACCCTATCCACCTACAAGCAAAGACCTTATGATCTGCGGGTTCTCGTTCAAAAGAACAGCAAAGGCCGTTGGACCGTAACCGGTATTGGAGCTCGGCTTGCGGGAAAGCTCAGTATTACGACCCACGTCCCGCGGGGCGGTTCGATCGACGATCCGGTAAAGCTGCTCAGCTCCTCGTTCGGATCGATGGGCAGCAAACAAATCATCCAAGATACGCGGAAGACGGCCTTGATCCTAGCCAAACAAATTGAAAAATCGTACGGCTATTCTCTTGGAGAAATGTCAATGGACCTCGGGATCAATCAGGATGGACAAATTAAATTTTTTGAGGCCAATTCCAAGCCCATGAAGTTTGACGAACCCCCCATCCGCAAAAAATCGCTTGAAAATTTAATCGACTATTCGATTTATCTGTGCAAAACAAAGCCCAGCCGGTTATTCAAAAAGGATTCCACCATTTCCTCTTATAAGTAGTTTGCCAGAAAAGCAGGTGAAATGACATGAGTTATCCATTTGGCGTATTGGCTATGTATTTGGCGGGACACAAACTGGAGGAAATTTCTTTTTTCCGCAAGCTGAGCATTAGCGGACAAAAGCTTGGAGTGGAGGTTCTGGTCTTCACACCGGACGACGTGGATAGAGCAAGATCCCGTATTCACGCATTGAAGTATAATCCCGCAATAGGCAAATGGGTCCGCAAGTGGATCGGATTTCCACCCATCATTTATGACCGCTGCCGCTATCACGGCAGCGAAAATTTCCGTAAGCTGACAAGATTCCGTAAGCAGTACGATACTCTGCGCTATTTGAGCAGCCCGCTCACCAACAAATGGTCCATGCACCAGCTGCTGGCCGAAAATACAAGTATCGAGCCTCATCTGCCGGCAACCGTTAAATATAAAAATGCCGAGGGACTGGGCCATTTTCTCAAAAAGCATCCTGTCGTCTTCTTAAAGCCGAAGAGCGGAACCGGCGGACGCGGAATTGTTAGACTTCAGCGCCTTCGAGGCGGCGGCTATCTGATGCAGGGGCGCGATCCGAACCGGCGTATACTCCCCGTGCAAAAGGTGACCTTATCGCAAATTCCTGTGAAGCTTCGTGGTTGGATGCTGGAAGAAAAATATATTATGCAGCAAGGAATTCCACTGCGTCTACAGGATGGCCGGGTTCACGACTTTCGTATGCTGGTACAAAAGGACGGCAGCGGAGAATGGCAGATCACCGGCTGCGCCGGCCGCATCGGCCCCTTACAATCCGTCACTTCCAATCTGCACGGCGGAGGCACGGCCATCCCGATGGATACCCTGTTGAAGAGGCGTTTCGACTCGGATGAGATCGTAAGCGGCATTACAAAGAACGCATACGAGCTTGGTTTAAGCGTCGTGAACCATCTTGAGGATAAATTCGGCATGCTTTGCGAGGTGGGCATCGATCTGGCGGTTGATCCCGAAGGACACGTTTGGCTGCTTGAAGTCAATCCCAAGCCTTCCCGAGAAGTATTTCACCGGATCGGAGAATTGGATACGTACCGCAATGCGATTAGACGGCCTCTTGAATTCGCACTTTGGCTGAACGAACAAAAAATCAGCGGCGTAACCCGCTGATTTTTTCCGTTATCTCGCACATCGAATCGTCGTTAAAAGCCCAGACAGCCTGTTTACGATTAATCTATCAGCTTCAATAGCTCGCTGAAATTCCCAATCTTTACGTCTGCCTGGTCAAGCTCGCCTTCCTTGCGGAAGCCTGCGTAATCACAGCCGACCACCAACAAGCCGTTGGCATGTCCCGCCTCCACATCCGAGGAGCGATCGCCCACCATCCAGGCTGAGCTTACCTTATGCCGGTCCAATAGCATCCGTACCAGATCCACCTTCGAACGGGTTCGGTACTCTCCAGCGCTGTACAAACCATCTTGTTCAAACAGCGTCTGAAGTCCCTGGTGCCGTATGACACCCTTTACATAGTCCTCCAGTCCATTGCTTGCGATAAATAGCCGGATTCCCTTACCGTGGAGTTCCTTAAGCGTATCGGCTATTCCGTCATACAGCTTCCCGTCGCCACGGGCCATCCCTTCAAGCTGCAGCTCCAGCAGAAGCTTGTCCGCCCTGCGGTGAACCGATGGGTCTACCTCAGGCATAACCATCTGCCATATTTGCTCGAGGAGCATCCCAAGTCCGCTGAGAATATGTTGTTCCGGCGGAGTTTCACCATGGTAGAGCCCCTCCGCGCGAAGTCTATCGAAAGTGGCATGATAAGCCGGCAGCAGCAGCGTCTCCGTTTGAAACAAGGTTCCGTCCAGGTCGAAGATCATTGCCTCCGGCTTTGTCCTTGTAATCGCCAATTTATTCTCCTCCCTGTCGTTAAGCACATCAAGTTCTATACAATCATGATTTGAAAAGAATGTCAATCTTGCATGCTTCATCCTCTTTTTCATATTCAGGCTGCTTTAAACGACCGGCTTTTCTGCAGCAATCATCCACTCATCAATCGTAATGGAGCTGATTTTCCCATCCTTCATCACCAACCCGCAGTATTCCTGCAAATCCTTATCCGCCTGCAGGATGTGGGATTCCACCTGCTTCACCTGCTCCTCCGATCCGGCTGTTCGCCGAACCCATGTCGCAAACTCGAAGGTCTTCTTGCGAACCCTTTGATTCAGCTCCTCCAGGCCTGCATCCTTCATCCATCCAATCCATTGTGTCTGCGTCCAGCACCGGACGTGACTTTCATCCCTTAATTTCTCCAATGTATTGATAAACGTATCCAACCGGTTGTCCTCCGGAACCACATTATCAATAAGCAGCAGCTTGCCGCCAGGCTTCAAAACACGTGCCGCTTCCGTTATAAACTTGCCCGGATCAGGAAAATGATGAGCGGCAATTCTGCAGGTGACCGCCTCGAAGGAGCCGTCCAAAAACGGCAGATTTTCTGCATCGGCGACCACAAAACCAACATTACGGCAGCCTTCTCCCGCCAAATGATTTCTTGCCGCAGCCAGCATCTCCTTCGTCAAATCCGTCGCAAATACTTGTGATACACGAGGGGAGAGCGCTTTGGAAACATGTCCTCCACCGGCAGCAACGTCAAGCACCTGCCAGTCCGCTTTGGGCTCCAGCCACTGTACCAGCAGCAAGAGATCGTCTCCCTTGGCATGAATGCTGCTGGAAACGTATTTTTCCGCGTTTTTGGAGAATTGATCCCGAACGGTTTGTTTTGCCTGCTTTGAATCCATCATGGCGACGTGTTCCCTTCCGCTTGTGTTCAAAACTATAAATATGTCTTAATCGCTGTCATAACCAATTTACCATACTTCGATTATCTCTCCTAGCTAACGCACATTTTTTTGTTTTTTCAATTCTTCACTTTTTTATTTTAGCTTTACAGCCTTTTCCCATTGCGGGGATCCCGTCAGCGCTTCAGAGGACGAAAACAGGCAAAGTCCTTAGACTTCGCCTGAGTAATGATATTTGACTTTCCATCGTCTGCCGGGATAAGAACCGTTCTACCGCATCGTTTCAAAAACTTCGTCCGTTTTTGTTCAAAAAACCTTCTTCTCGCTTTGATCCGCCTTCAATATTTCTACCGCTTCGCGAAACCTCATCGAATGGACAACCTCCCGCTCCCGTAAAAACTTCAGTCCATCCTGCAAATCCACATCGTCCGTCAAATCAATTAACCATTGATATGTAGCTCTAGCCTTCTCTTCCGCCGCTATATCTTCATATAAATCCGCGATCGGGTCGCCCTTGGCTTGAATATAGGCAGCCGTCCAAGGAACGCCCGCCGCATTGCTGTAGAACAGGGCACGGTCATGGCTTGCATAATGAGCGTCCAATCCGGCCTCCCTCAGCTGCTCTACTGTTGCATCCTTGGTCAGCTTGTAAATCATTGTGGCGATCATTTCCAGATGAGCAAATTCCTCTGTCCCGATATCCGTCAACAGGCCGATGACTTTGTCCGGGATCGTGTAACGTTGATTCAAATAACGAAGTGCCGCGGCCAGTTCTCCGTCCGCCCCTCCATATTGCTCCAGTAAAAGCTTTGCCATCCTCGGATCACATTTGCTCACCTTTACCGGATACTGCAGCTTCTTTTCATAAATCCACATGTCACTGCTCCTCTCCAGCGCTCAATGATTAAACCTGCCACGGCCAAGGCGTTTCAATCCACTCCCATGGATGCCTGGAATAACTGTGCCCATACGGCATAAGCGGACCGAATTCCATCTCAAAGCGTCTGGCCAGATGCATTCTTTGCTGCGCGAATTGATTGTACTGCTGGATGGCATGAACATCATGAGGATGCGTATCCAAATACAGCGTAAGCTCAACCAGCACAAAGTCGACCGCCTGCAGCTCCTGCAGCATGGTGTAATAATGTTCCGGAAGCGTTTGTTGCATACCTACTCTCCTTCCTGCATGCGTCAGCAATTTTTCGAGGTGTACGGACTAAATAACGCCGGCCATAGCGTACCGCGCATCAACGCCTCCATAGGCGAATATTGGGGAAGATGCATCGGTTGATAAGGAATATAGAGATTTGGCGGAGTACTATAGCTCTTCACTGTAATCGGCGGACAAGGGTCCAACGGACTGTGATACGGATACCATGCTTTCTCCTGTTCCATAACAGCTGTCCCTCCTTATTCATGCTACCTCTATGTATACGGCTGCTGTTTGTCCGTTATGTTCATTACGAAGGTTAGAGTTACAAAAAAAGGCTATCCGGCACACACCGGATAACCTGATAATGGAAGACGTTCCCTCTTGGATTCGTCCTCTTAATGAATGTCCTTCTTTTTAAACCGTCCGCCCTTTACATCGTGAATGTTGCCGACCGCAAGAAAAGCGCTTTGATCCAGTTCTTCGACGATGGATTTCAGCTTGGCTTCCTCCAGACGGTTGATAACACAGAAAATTACGCGCTTGTCGCCGCCTTTATAGCCTCCTTCACCTTGTAAATAGGTGACGCTGCGCCCCAAACGGCTTATGATGGCATCGCCGATATCACGGCTGTTGTCGCTGATAATCCAAACCGATTTGGATTCGTCGAAGCCTTCAATCGTGATGTCAATCATTTTGAATGCAATGTAATACGCAATGAGTGAGTACATCGCCCGGTCCCAGCCAAAGACGAACCCCGCGCTGCTGAGAATGAAGAGGTTGAAGAACATGACCACTTCTCCTACGGAGAATGGCGTTTTCTTGCTAAATAATATCGCCAAAATTTCCGTGCCGTCCAGCGAACCTCCGGAACGGATGACCATCCCGACTCCGATGCCGAGAATGATCCCGCCGAATACCGATGCGAGCAGAGGATCAATGGTAAGCGGCTCTACCGGATGGAGCAGCCATGTTCCGATCGACATCAGGATGACCGCATACAAAGTGGACAAAGCAAAGGTTTTGCCAATTTGTTTATACCCGATAAGCAAAAACGGCAAATTGAATATCAACAGAAATATCCCGACCGGCATCGCAAACAAATGAGAGGTAATGATGGAAATGCCTACGATCCCCCCATCGATGATCCGGTTTGGAACAAGAAAAATTTCAAGTCCGACGGATACGAGGGCGGCCCCCAAGAAAATGAACAAGGCGCGGCGCGCAACCTTGACCGCGGACAGCTTAGAATGCTGCTTGATTTGCTGCAGGTCCGCTTGCATACAATCCCCCCCCCCGCTTATGAATAAATGATGTTCAGGTTGGTACCTAAAGCACAAATAGCCATCGTTCCTGATGATCAGGATCACATTATTCCCTTACACGTTATGCCGGTTTGCTTGAACGGCCAAGCTTTCCCCAGTAATGGTCATGGCCAAAGGTTGAATCGATACGCGTAATATTCGCATGCGTTCGGCCTCTGTTATTTCGTATACAAATCCGCCGTACTCCAGCTTTTTACCTTTACTAATTGCACCCTCCAGGTGTTTAAACATCCAGCCGCCAATGGAATCGACTTCATCATCCTCAATCCCAAGACCCAGCAAATCGTTAAGATCTTCGATCAAAACGCGTCCGTTAACTGAATACGACGACCCCAGCTTTTCTACCTCGGATCGTTCGCTGATATCGAATTCATCGTGAATTTCACCCACGATTTCCTCCAAAATATCTTCCGCGGTTAGCAGTCCCGCTGTTCCGCCATATTCATCGACAACCACGGCAATCTGAGATCTTTTCAACTGCATAAGCTTCAACACTTGACTGATTTCCATCGCTTCGGGAACCATCAGAATGGGGCGCAGGTAATCCTTCAGCTCATGAATCTGATCGGGATCGGCCGTGAGCAGATCCGACATATGCACAAAACCGATGATGTCATCCTTGTTATCCGTCCCTACCGGATATCGTGTATGCTTTGTCTGGTATACGATGTTCAAATTTTCCTCGAACGACAGTTGCGCAAACAAACATTCCATATCCGTCCGAGGCAGCATAACTTCCCTTGCAATCCGTTCCGAGAATTCAAAAATGTTATCGAACAACGCCATCTCGTCTTTGTCGATGTGACCGCTTTTGGCGCTTTGATCCATCAAGATACGGATCTCTTCTTCCGTATGAGCCTCCTGCTCTGCGATTGGCTGTATGCCAATCAGCCTAAGCAGCCGGTTAGCCGCACCGTTAAGAAGCCAAATGGCAGGATAAAACAATTTATAAAACATCATTAAAGGAACCGAAAGCCAAAGCGATGCCGCTTCCGATTTCTGTATAGCCAGTGACTTGGGAGCCAATTCACCCAGCACAATATGCAAAAAGGTAATCAAGGCAAAAGCAATCACAAAGGAGATCGCGTCTTTGTACCAGGCATTTCCCAGACCGAACCATTGAAACGCCGGCTCTACAATCAGATGCGCGATCGCCGGTTCTCCGACCCAGCCAAGGCCTAGAGAAGCCAATGTGATCCCCAGCTGTGTAGAAGAAAGGTAAGCATCCAGCTTCCTGGTCACGGCCAGCGCATAGGAAGCCCTGGGGTTGCCCTCGCTTTCAAGCTGTTGAAGACGCGATTGCCTAACCCTGACAAGAGCAAATTCCGCAGCGACAAAAAAGCCGTTGAGGAACACCAAAAACACGACCAATAGAAGATTCAGAGCAATCAGTCCGAAATCGAACCCTGAACTTTGAATTTCCAAAAATGTTCAAACTCCTCCGCTTTTTTGAATGGGCAGAGACAAGAAGTCCGTTATATTACCGCACGACGGGCCTTAAAATTGACATCTTTGTAGTAGGTATCGGCGACTAGGAGATTCGGTCCGCAGCATGCTGCCGCTGCACAATAACAATTAACGGATTGACTTAAAGGATGGTTATTCCACCTTGCATATACCTGATCCAACCTGTCCGTGTGTACGTTGCCCAATGAAGGAACATCGGAAAAATCAGTAACGAATACATCCCCGGTAAACAAATTCACATTCAGACGATTTCTTCCATCAGGGTCGTTGCGTACGGTCACGTTAGGCTCGGAACGAAGGCGGGAGACGATCTTCCAATCCTCCTCATTACTGCTGCATGCGAAGAACGGCAGCGTACCAAACAGCATCCACATTTCCTTGTCCCTATGATCAAGTAGCCGATGGATCGCGCTGCGGGTTTGCTCCAGCTGAAGCACCGGCAGTCCTGAAGCGAAAGCGCTCGGATACATGGGATGTACCTCGTGGCGTTTGCAGCCCAATTCCCGGATCAGCTGATGAATTTCAGGCAGCTTCTCATGCGTGCGATAGTTGATCATTGACTCTGCCGAAACGAACATGCCGCCTTTGGCTAGCTCAGCTGCATTGTTCATCATACGATCATATAATTTGACAGCCGTTTCTTTAGAAGCACGGCGATCCATCCGCGCAAAACCGACTTCATAAAAATCGTCTGCGCTTAAATAATTAAATGAGATATGCATCACGTCAAGATACGGAGCAAGAAGCTCATACCTCGAAAGGTCCAAAGTAACGTTCGAATTGATCTGTGAGCGGACTCCGCGCTCGCGGCCATAGCGGAGAATTGGCACGATGTATTCCCGGACGGTCTGTTCGTGAAAGCTCGGTTCGCCGCCGGTAATGCTGATCGTCTGCAGGTCTTCCACCTCATCCAGCCGGTTCAGGATCTTGCTTAGCGGAATGCGCGGGCCTTCAGTCATCGTTAGCGTTTCGCCAACGGCACAGTGCTCGCAGCGCATATTGCATAAATTGGTAACTGTTAATTCAATGCTTGTCAGACGGTTTTCGCCATACTGCTTCACCGAACGAATCGGATCCCATGGATCGTATTCGGGAGTAATCGGCGTCAGCTCCACCTTTGGCATTGAACTCAAGTTTAAGCGTTCTGACATGTTGTTTCCACACCTGACTCTATATAAAGTAGTATAAACCTTATGATAAAATATATATTCTCCATTGTAGCTTAATAAGATTGAAAAGAAAACCAAAGCCCGAAAACCTCTAATGGTTTTCGGGCTGCTTTATTCTTATGCATGGGCCTGGGTACCCTGTGTCGGATGCAATTCCAAATCATTCACGCCCACGATCATGATAGATAGGGCTTTGGACAGGTCGACCTCCGGAGTGTCCTTCAGATCTTGACCCTCGGAATCCTGTAGAATTCGAACGACCGGACGATGCGGTACCTTCGAATTCAAATCAACGACAACCCCTTTTTCACCCGTACTCAGAGTAACGGTGATGCCAATCGGATAGATGGCAATTTTATCCCGGAACAGTTCAATTTTTTGCGTTTCATATAATGTCCCGGAGCCTGCAAAAATAACTTCCATTGCCTGATGAGGCAGCATAGCGCTTCGATATACGCGGTGTGTCGTCATGGCATCATAGGAATCAACCAAGCCGATAATACGTGCATATTCGTGAATTTCATCTCCCTTTAGTCCTCGGGGATAACCGCTGCCGTCCATCCGCTCATGGTGCTGTAAAGCGCAATGCGCAGAAAGCAGAGAAATGTTCGGCTCGTCCTTTAGAAATTGAAAGCCGTATACGGTATGCTGTTTAATTAACTCGAATTCTTTATCGGTCAAAGGTCCCTTTTTGCGCAGCAGCTCAAGCGGTACTTGGGTTTTTCCAATATCATGCAGCAGCGCTCCGATGCCAAGTGTCATCAATTCATCCCGGCTATAGCCATGAGCCATACCGAGCATAGTCGAATAGATACACACATTCATGGAATGCTGATACAAATAATCGTCCATTGCGCTGATATTGGTCAGCATGATCATGGAATCCTTATGATTGCTTAAATCACTAAGTATCATGTCCATTACGCCGCGAAATGCCTTGCCAAGCTGAAGGCCGGTAATGGATGTTCGTTTAATCTGATCCCCCAGCATCTGCCGAAAAGAGCTTCGGATTTGGGATACGGCTCGAATTCGCGTCTCCTCAGAAATCGCATCCTCTACCCTGATGTCACGGGTTCTCGGATCATCGATATATACGAAATCGACTCCGAGATCCATAAGTCGTCGAATCATGGTTTGGGTCAGTTCGACTTGTTCCATCAGCAGAGGGAGTCCTTCTGAATTATAAATTCTTTTTGCGAGCCTCATACCAGACTCAACTTTGCTGATCGGGAGCAAGCGCATAGGAATATCCACATCCATTTTCTAAAGAAAAATTGAGTAAAACTGATACCTTATACCTCTAGCGTATCTAATTTTTTGAAAAAGAGCAATATTTTTTTTCAAAAAACGACAAAAAAAACTTACATTAGAAGTAATAACCAGAACAACGCGGATAAGGCAAACCGGTAATATGCGAAATACGACAAGCTAAACCTTTGCACAAACTTGATGAACGTGACTACCGCTAACAGTGCCACAACCAACGATACGATAAAGCCGATGGAGAAAAAGCCGATATCCGCGGCAGTAAAGCTGCCGGCGCTTTGTATGATCTCATAGCCGGTTGCCGCGACCATGACAGGAATGGCAATGATGAACGTAAAATCGGCGGCCGCGCTGCGGCTTGCCCCGGCCAGCATCCCTCCCGCTATCGTCGATCCCGAACGTGAAAAGCCCGGCCAGAGCGCAACAATCTGCCATAATCCGATCATAAAAGCTTGTCCGTACCCTAGCTCATCCACATCATTGGCCGTAACAGCCGGCTGCTGTTTTTCTCCGATGATAAGCAAAATACCGCCGAGCACAAGACCAATCAGCACCGTTTCCGGCGAGAACAGGTGCTCTTTGATGAAATTACTCAGCAGGTAGGCAACCGTCATCGCCGGTAGGATGGCAATCAGAATGTGCAGCAAATTCAAGCCTTTACGTGGTGATTGTGTTGGATGGCCAAATCCGAATAATCCTAATATCCGTTTCCAATACACGATAACTACCGCAAATATGGCCCCGAGCTGAATGACAATTTCAAACGATTTCATCCGTTCGTCCGTTTCAGAAATCCCAAGCAGTGTCCCTGCCAAAATCATATGGCCTGTAGAGGAAACAGGCAAAAACTCCGTTATCCCTTCTACAATGCCTATTATTACCGCCACCCACCAATCGTACATAGGCTTCCCACCTTTGAAGCGGATTAATGGGGTGCCGATTGTCCTTTCATACGAACCCAGCGCTTGCGGCTGCTGTCCTGCATGGCTTTGACGTTATTCAGTTCTTTGAGGAGCACATCCCGCAAAAACTCCGGCAGAAAAAATTCGGGCTCCATACCCTCAGCAATCGAAAGGTACCCTATGCCAAATGTAAACATATCAATGGTGCCGACGGTGTACAAACGGTTCAAGTCAAGCTCCTGCGTTCCGACGCGAACGGCATGAATTCGCGAGTGGGGCTCTGCCTCGGGATCATATTCGACGGTCATTCCGTCCACACAAAGCGTACCGAGCACTTTGCCTCGGAAGCCGAAGCCATATAGCGGTTTATGCGTAAACTCGGGCAGCAGCGACTCCTCCAACGCTCTAAGTATCTGCGCTCCACTCAGCCTCATCCGGCAAGGATTGATCGGTGAAGGACACAATTCAAGCAGCGTTCCTGCAGATACGGGGCCCTGAGACAATCCTGCGAGAAGCTGACCGGCATTCACCAGACTGATCTCGGCGCCAACCCAATGACGCAATCCGGCAGCAAGCAGATTTCCCAGCCTTGACTCGCCGTACCAATCAATGTCCAAATCACAATCGATCCGTACAACTTCCCGGTCAAGTGAAGCTTTTGCCGTCACGGCAAATTGCTGGATCTGCAGCCGAATGCTCTCATCCTCTTCGAACGAAGCAACGGCCTTTACACCGCCTTCGGCGTACAGCAGGCGTTTGGAGACAGCATCCAGCTGCAAATCGACTACCCCGACATACTGGCCGAATTTACCCGCCGCACATATCAGCGTCTGACCTGACCGAATCGGTTCCTCCAGCAGGTGATGGGTATGTCCTCCCAAAATGAGATCAATGCCGGGGATTTCCTCTGCCATCTTCTCATCGTTGCGTAAGCCCAAATGAGACATCACAATTAACACATCGACTTTCGGACGAAGCTCTGCCGTAAGCGTTGCGACAGCTTCAAACGGATCGGAAACGTCCCAGCCCAATAAGCGATAAAAAGCAGGAAAGCAGGCGGTTACGCCGATCAGTCCGATGCGTATGCCCGATTTATGAAAAATGGCATAAGGGCTGGCCCATGTAGGCCAGCTTCCCGTTACTGCGTCCCGCAGGTTGGCGATCACTACCTTGCTTTGGATATGCTCTCCATATAATTCGTTTAGTACATCTGCCGTACAAGTTAATCCTTCATTGTTACCCAACGTAACGGCATCGTAGCCAATCGCATTCAGCAGGGCGATATTGGCAAGCCCTCCGGTTCCTTCCGTTTCGGGACGCATCCGGTCGATATGGTCTCCAATATCCAGCGACAACGTCTGTTCCGCCCCGGCTTCCTGCCGAAGACGGCCGATGATCGCAGCGATGCGGGGCAATTGTTCAAAATGGCTGTGAATATCGTTCGTATGAAGGATACGAAGCCTAATCCGCTCCGGAATCACAAGGCCACCTTCCTTCGAGTGCGATAATAAGAATGTGTATTTCCATAGTTTATGCGGTTTTCGCAGCAGCTCAAGCGTGATTCGCGGTCTTGAGCAGGAGGATCGGTATACGTTCGGATTGACCTTCTTGACGGGAGTCCATACCGTATACCTGGCGGT
Organism: Paenibacillus sp. F024; assembly: GCF_057814255.1. NCBI lineage: Bacteria > Bacillati > Bacillota > Bacilli > Caryophanales > Paenibacillaceae > Paenibacillus > Paenibacillus sp. F024. The sequence goes on along the minus strand of NZ_JBVASZ010000021.1, from coordinate 21,506 downwards.
GTTCCGATCGATGGTTTTACCGTTTATGCCCACACTTGGGTTATGGGCCAAAAACGCATCGGGACTAAGGGCCGCAAGCACGCCGGCAAAAGACAAGCAGGCGTCACCCCTTAAATCATCATATACTTGGATCACCCGCAATATACCTCTCATTTCTTTCTCGGAACTTCTTATTCCTATTATATCATTTATTCTTAAAAATATGGTATGCTGAAAAGTAAAAACAGAATCCGCCCACAGGCGGTGCTAATAGAATTGGAGTGACAACGATGAAGCTTAAACTTCTGCTTTTTGCCGGTTTAGCCGAAAGCTTAGGCTCCCCCATGCTGGAGCTCAATGTAGAAGAAGATACGCTGACGCCGCCTCAGCTCAAATCGAAGCTGGCTGAGCTTTACCCTGCCATAGCCGGTCAACTCTCCGGGGCCTTCGTTGCCGTAAATCAGGCCTACGCCGACGATTCCGCGCCAATCCGCGAACACGACGAGGTAGCGATCATTCCTCCCGTGTCCGGAGGCGAACCGGTAAATATGGAGCTTACCCATGCTCCTATATCCATCGATCAAGTTACGGCTAAGGTACTGCACCCTCATCACGGGGCCGCCTTGACGTTCATTGGAACCACCAGAGAATTTACTCACGGCAAAAGGACGACCCTTCTGGAATACGAGGCCTACGAGCCTATGGCGCTGCGTACACTTCATCAAATCGGAGATGAAATTGCCTCCAGATTTCCTGGAACCTTGTGTGCCATGACGCATCGGCTGGGATCCGTTCCCGTTGGCGAAATCAGTGTTGTCATAGCCGTTTCCTCTCCACACCGGGATGCTGCTTATGAATCCAGCCGCTATGCCATAGAGCGATTAAAGCAAATTGTCCCGATCTGGAAAAAGGAAATATGGGAGGACGGCTCCGAGTGGAAGGGACATCAGCTTGGCCCTTGGAATCCTACCGCGGAGATACCGGGTCAAGGAGGTATGGCAAAGTGACCGAAAAAGAAGAATATTCTTCATCTTCTGCCGCGGCACCGGCTTTAGACCATGAACGCTATTCACGGCAGATCCTATTCGCCCCCATTGGCAAGGAAGGCCAAGCCAAGCTGCTGGAGGCCCGTGTGGCCATCGTCGGTATGGGAGCGTTGGGCACCGTTCTGGCCAACCATATGGTAAGGGCCGGAATCGGCTTCGTAAGACTGATTGATCGGGACTTTGTCGAAAGAAGCAATCTGCAAAGGCAGATGCTATATGACGAGTCCGACGCTGCCGGATCGGCTCCTAAAGCCGAAGCCGGAGCTGCGCGGCTGCGCGCGGCAAACTCCGGAGTAACGATCGAACCTGTAGTGGCCGATCTCAACTGGTCGAATGCAGAAGAGCTGTTGAAGGATGTGGACCTCATCCTTGACGGTACGGACAATTTCTCTGTCCGCTTCCTGATCAATGACGTAAGCGTCAAGCATGGCATCCCCTGGATATACGGCGGAGCGGTCAGCTCACGCGGCGTCAGCCTGACCATTGTACCTGGTCAAACCCCTTGTCTGCGCTGCCTGTTCGGACAACCTCCGGAGCAAGGAACAACAGAAACCTGCGATACGGCAGGTGTGATCGGACCGATTATTCATACGGTCGCGTCCCACCAGGGAACGGAAGCGCTTAAAATCTTGGTCGGCGCCGAGAGCCAAAGAAACCGCAAGATGATTCACTGGGACTTATGGTATAACCAGTACGCCGCTGTCGATGTATCCAAGGCAAAGAAATCAGACTGCGCATGCTGTGGAGAACACCGTTTCGATTATTTAAACGCCAGCGTTCAAGAAGAAACCATTCAAACCCTGTGCGGGCGAAATTCCGTGCAAATTCAACCTGTTCGGCCATCCGCACTGTCTCTGGAAGCATGGGCCGACAAGCTTCGTCCGCTCGGACGGCTGGAGTTGAATCCATTTCTGCTCAAGCTCTATCTGGAGAATGATATCATTCTAGTCTTGTTTCCTGACGGTCGAATGATCGTTCAGGGAACAGACGATCCGATAGCTGCCAAAAGCTTATACAGCCGTTATATCGGTATGTAATTGAGAAAAGATTCAGCCTCACTTCTCCACGGAATCCGGGAAAAGTGAGGCTGTCTGTTTTCAACTCAAATGCTCAGTAAGCTACTCGTCTTGCGCTAAGGTATGTGCGTTTCCAGTAAGCCTTGTTAATCGGTGTGATTTGAACTCCGTTTTGCGGCTTTGGCGAAGAATGAATCATTTTCTGGTTTCCCATATAAATTCCGACATGACCGACCGTTTTGTTGGATCGAAAACGACCCGGTACATAGAAAAACATCAAATCGCCCTTTCTCAAGCTTTTGCGGCTCACTTCTGTGCCTTGTGTGGCTTGCGATCTTGCCGTACGGTTCAATTTGACTCCAAATGCGCTAAAAACATATTGAGTAAAGGTTGAGCAGTCAAATCTTCCCGACTGCGGGTAAGGAGCGGCTCCGAACTTATATTCGACCCCAATATATCGTTTGGCGCGGCCAATCAATGCATTCATATCAATATTTTTAAGCACCGGTACGGCATTGTCCGTATCCGCGAACCGTATTTCTGCCATAGCCGCGGAACTCGAATCCATTTCGTCACCTTTGAACGGATCTGCCGGATCGTCTCCGAAATCCAGCTCCGAGCCCGTGTTCACTTCTTCCGGACCGTCGATGGACTCGGATACCGGAAAGTCCGCTGCATGAATGACAAGCGTGTCCCCTTTTAGCTCATACGAGAAATCCCCGGAAAATAATGGACCGAATGCCGACACCGGAATATGCACCTGTGCATTATGCAATATAGGCGGCTCTGCCAAAGTAACCGTCTGGTCATTCTTTAATGCCGTTACACTATCAATTTTAAGCTCATATTCCGCATCGTTATCCCCCATCTGGAACACATTCCGTTCAGCATCCCAATGGACATTATAACCAGCCATACTGGCAAAATCGGTTCCGACGACAACCCTTTTCCCGTTTACCGTCATCATGGGAATGTTAAGCTCACCGGCGCCTGTCTCTTGTATACGGATTGTTCCTCCGTGGGATCCGATCCCCGTGGTTTTCCCGTTCAGGGCTTCACTCTTCAGCCGATTGGCCTCTTGTCCGTGATTACTTGGGATACCCTGCTGACGACTCTGCCGCTGCTCCTTGGACAGCTGAGGGCCGCAACCGGTCGTAAGCGCCAAGATCAAAGCTATGACTGCAGCTGCCCATCTCAACCCTTTTTTTCTCATCTCACCATGCTCCTTGTAGGTTAGTCTTGTCTATAGCATGGGAAATGTCACTTGGGCCTATGCGCTTCGGGTATTGGAAACAAAAAACACGGAGTCCTGTATATAAACAGAAACTCCGTGTGTTGTTCTTGAGAAACTCCGTCTTAACCGATCGAGCCTTCCATTTCAAACTTAATGAGACGGTTCATTTCGACCGCATATTCCATCGGCAGTTCTTTGGTGAACGGCTCGATAAAGCCCATAACGATCATCTGGGTAGCCTCGGCTTCCGTCAATCCGCGGCTCATCAGGTAGAAAAGCTGATCCTCGGATACTTTGGAGACTGTTGCTTCATGCTCCAACGTGATGTTATCATTCATGATCTCGTTATACGGGATCGTATCGGACGTCGACTGATTATCCATAATCAACGTATCGCATTTGATGTTGGCTTTAGAGCCTTGAGAATTGCGTCCAAAGGAAGCCAGACCGCGGTAAGTAACCTTACCGCCGTGCTTGCTGATTGATTTGGAAACAATCGTCGAAGTCGTATCCGGAGCCAAATGCGTCATTTTGGCGCCTGCATCCTGATGCTGGCCTTTACCGGCAACAGCGATGGAAAGAACCATACCTTTGGCACCGCGGCCTTTAAGAACGACAGCCGGATACTTCATCGTCAGCTTCGAACCGATGTTACCGTCAACCCATTCCATGGTAGCATTTTCTTCAGCTACAGCGCGTTTGGTAACGAGGTTGTAGATATTCGGCGCCCAGTTCTGGATTGTCGTGTAACGTACGCGTGAATCCTTCAAGCAAATAATCTCAACGACGGCGCTGTGCAGAGAGTTGGTGCTGTAAACCGGTGCTGTACAGCCTTCGACATAGTGTACGAAGCTGCCTTCATCGGCAATGATCAGCGTCCGCTCGAACTGTCCCATGTTTTCGGAATTGATCCGGAAATAAGCCTGCAGCGGAATTTCCACTTTGACGCCCTTCGGCACGTAGATGAAGCTGCCTCCAGACCAGACCGCACTGTTCAGAGCAGCGAATTTGTTATCGCTTGGGGGAACGATCGTTCCGAAATATTTTTTGAAAATTTCCGGATGCTCTCTAAGAGCAGTATCCGTGTCCATGAACAGAACGCCCTGGTCTTCCAGATCCTTCTGCATGCTGTGATAGACAACTTCCGATTCATATTGTGCAGATACACCCGCAAGGAACTTTTGCTCCGCTTCAGGAATTCCAAGCTTATCGAATGTTTCTTTAATTTCAGTTGGAACCTCTTCCCAGGTTTTACCTTGTTTTTCGGAAGGCTTGACGTAATATTGGATATCGTTGAAATCGAGATCATCCATATTTCCGCCCCAACGCGGCATTTGCATTTTCATAAACTGCTCCAGAGATTTCAGACGGAACTCGAGCATCCACTCCGGTTCGCCCTTCATCCTGGAAATTTCCGTTACGATTTCCGGAGTCAGACCTTTACCGCTTTGAAAAACGGCTTTGTGCTCGTCACGAAAACCATATTTATATTCTTCCATTTCCGGCATTTTTTTTGCCATCGTTCTCATCCTCCTTATTTTGTAGTATTTTGCTCAATACCTTTTCGCAAGGCGTTCCAAGCAAGTGTGGCGCATTTGATTCTGGCCGGAAATTTATTCACGCCAGACAATGCTTCCAAATCTTCATATTCGAATTCAACGGCTTCGCCCTTCATCAATCCAGAAAACTTCTCAGCCATCTCAAGCGCTTCTTCAAGCGTTTTGCCCTTCACGGCATCCGTCATCATCGATGCGGAGGAGAGACTGATGGAGCACCCTTCGCCCAGGAATTTCGCCGCTTTGACTTTACCGTCCTCCACCTGCATCTGTAGCTGAATTTTGTCTCCACAGGTTGGATTATTGAGATCTATGCTGACGGCTTCCCCTTCGAAGGTGCCGCGGTTACGCGGATTTTTATAATGATCCATAATAACTCTGCGGTACAAATCATCCAATTGCATGACCGAAATACTCCTTTGTTTTGATTAGAGAAGCGATCAAACGGTCTACATCGGCTTCGTTGTTATAAAGATAAAAGCTTGCGCGCGCGGTGGCCGTAACATTAAGCCAACGCATCAGCGGCTGGCAGCAATGGTGTCCTGCACGGACAGCGACACCGTTGGCATCAAGAACGGTTGCGACATCATGCGGATGCACATCATCGAGGTTGAAGGTGATCAACCCCGCACGGTCTTTTTGCGGACCGTAGATTGTCAATCCATCGATTTCAAGCATCCGCTCCATGGCATAAGCCGTAAGCTCCTTCTCATGCTTGTCGATGGCATCCATGCCGATGCTCTCAAGAAAATCGATGGCTGCACCAAGTCCGACAGCCCCTGCAATAATCGGCGTACCGCCCTCGAACTTCCACGGCAAATCCTTCCATGTGGAGTCGAACAGCCCGACATGGTCAATCATTTCGCCGCCGAACTCGATCGGCTCCATCTCCTGAAGCAGCTCTTTCTTGCCGTAAAGCGCGCCGATTCCGGTAGGTGCGCACATCTTGTGACCGGACAAAGCGTAGAAGTCGCAATCCAGCGCCTGAACGTCAACTTTCAGATGCGGGGTGCTTTGCGCGCCATCCACGACCATTTTCGCTCCGTTCCGATGCGCAATCTCTGCGATTTCCTTCACCGGATTCACAACTCCAAGCACATTGGAAACATAAGTGACAGACACGATCTTAGTATTGCTCGTAATCGTTTTTTCCACATCCGCCAAGCTAATGGTTCCGTCTTGTTGGAGCGGAATATATTTTAAGACAGCGCCGGTCGCTTTTGCAACCTGCTGCCATGGTATAAGATTGCTGTGATGCTCCATCGGGGTAATGACAATTTCGTCTCCCTTTTGGCACACGGCTCTTGCATAGCTGGAAGCGACCAGATTGAGCGCTGTCGTCGTTCCGCGGGTAAAAATGACCTCTTCCGTAAACCTTGCGTTAATGAAGCGGCGCAGCTTCTCACGCGCCCCTTCATAGGCATCCGTAGCCCTTGAACCGAGCGTATGAACGCCGCGGTGGACATTGGAATTATCCCATTCGTAATATCGCTTGACCGCTTCGATAACCGAAACCGGCTTCTGGGATGTTGCGGCCGAGTCCAGATATACCAGCGGGTGACCGTTGACTTCCTGATCTAGGATGGGAAACAGCTGACGGAGTTCTGCCGTATTCATTGTCCCAGCTTCCTTTCAACCAGCTGGCGCAGCTGTGATCCGATTTGCTCCAACGGAATTTCGGATACTACCGGATCCAAAAATCCGTAGATGATCAAGCGCTCAGCCTCTTGTTTAGAAATACCCCTGGACATAAGATAGTAAACCTGTTCCGGATTAACCTGACCCACGCTTGCAGCATGGCCGGCAGTTACATCATCCTCATCTATGAGCAAAATAGGATTCGCGTCGCCGCGTGCCTTCGGGCTAAGCATCAGTACTTTCTCCGTCTGCTCTCCGTTGGCTTTGGTTGCGGCCTTTTCAATTTTCGTTACGCCGTTAAAGATTCCCGTTGCCGTGTCTCTCATGACCGCACGGGTAATCATGTTACTGTCGGTATGCTTTCCGAAATGTACCGCACGGGTAGTTACGTTCAGCTTCTGATCCGCAGTGCCGACGCAAATGACTTTGGCATCGGAGGTCGAGCCTTGCCCCTTCAAAATCGTGGTCGTATCGGACATCGCGTTGCCGTAATGCATCTCGCCGACAATCCACTCCACGTTAGCGTCATTTTCAAGCATTGCGCGGCGGTAAGTCAAATTCGTTACGCTCTCGTCCAAATTGTGTACGGAAGCGAAAGTAACTTTTGCCCCTGCTTTTACAACGACCTCGGCAACACCATTATACACCAAACCGTTTAAATTTCCTTTAGAAATGTAATTGTCGACGTATGTGACCGAAGCATGCTGTTCAGCTACAATCAGAACATGCGGTGAGAAGCTCGCTTCTCCGTCATCGGATAAGAACAAGGCTTGCACTGGCACTTCCACCTGAACGTTCTTAGGAACGTACAAGAAAACGCCTCCGCTCCATAATGCTGTGTGCAGTGCAGTCAAGCGGTTCTCGCCTTTGTCCACGACACTCATAAAATAAGGCTTAACCAAGTCCGGGTGAAGGTTTAAAGCTTCTTCCAGGCTGGTAAAGATCACGCCTTGCTGCTTCAACGATTCGGATATGCTGCTGTAAATGACGCCTGAATTGTGCTGAACCAGCAGATTGTCCGGCTGCCCTTGGCCCTCATTTTGAAGCAGGCTCTTGGCTTCTGCCGGCAGCTCTTCAAGAGATTGGGCGAATTTTACCGCTTTATAGGTTCCGAAGGATTGAAGATTCCAACGGTCGATTCTTGTTTTTTCTAATTTCGGCAATTCCAGCGATCCTGCCAGCTCAAGCGCCTCTTCGCGCAAAGCGGTCATCCATTCCGGCTCCCGTCTTGCTTTGGACTGCTCCACCAAGCTCGCACGATCGATGGGAAGAACGGTTTGTGTACTCATTAGCTAATTCCTCCTGTTTTCCTGATCGTTGGCTTAATATTTAGGAGCCGTAGTATTCATAGGCATCTTGAATTCTTCTTCATCTTGCCCTACTCTTTCGTCAACGATGCCGAGCTCTTCTTTGACCCAATCATAACCTTCGTTTTCCAGACGCTCTGCCAGCTCCGGTCCGCCCGACTTTACGATACGGCCCTGCATCATGACATGAACAAAGTCCGGCTTGATGTAGTTCAAAAGACGCTGATAGTGAGTAATGATCAGGAAGCCGCGTTCTTCGGAGCGCATCGCATTGACGCCTTCAGACACGATACGGAGCGCGTCGATATCCAGACCGGAATCGATTTCATCGAGAATGACGAATTTCGGATCCAGCATCATCATTTGCAAAATTTCGTTGCGCTTCTTTTCACCGCCGGAGAAGCCTTCGTTCAAATAGCGGTGCATAAACTCGGGGTTCATTTCGAGATCCTTCATTTTGGCTTCCATTTGGCGGATGAACTTGATCAGCGACAATTCGTTGCCTTCGCCGCGGCGTGCATTGATGGCACTACGAAGGAAGTCCGCGTTGGTTACGCCTGTAATTTCGCTTGGATACTGCATGGCCAGGAACAGACCGGCACGCGCTCTTTCGTCCGTTGCCATTTCGAGAACATCTTCGCCGTCCAGTGAAACGGAACCGTCTGTTACTTCATATTTGGGATGTCCCATTAATGTGGAGGCCAATGTACTTTTACCCGTTCCGTTCGGTCCCATAATGGCGTGCACCTCGCCGCCCTTAATGGACAAGCTGAGTCCTTTCAAAATCTCTTTTCCTTCGACAGTTGCTTTCAAACCGTCTATGATCAATTGTGGTTTTGTCATGTTTTTCCAAGCCTCCGCAACATTGAGTTTATTCTTTGTTAATAATAATTATAAAGTGATTCTCATTGATTCTCAATTATATTATACCTTACATGTCAAAATCAATAAAGACCCGTTTTTATCTTAACGCGGCCTTGAGCCCGGATATGCGGGTGTTCCATTCCTTGTCCGTCATTACAGGCTTCCTTGGTATGTTATTTAACTGAGCCGCAGGAAGTCCTATCCACGACTTGCATCCGTTATATTCGGGAAGCACGGGAATACGCGCCGCCTGTTCCAATTCATATACTCGGAGCAGCATCAAATGCAAGGGCCTTGTCCGTTTCCATTTCAGCCGTTCCTCAGCAAAAGTATCGGTCCAAATATGAAATCCCGCGATGCGGTCAAGCTCTTCTTGAGACGAAATGAGAATGTCTTCGCCAAGCTCTGCATAACATCGGATAACCGCTTCGGTCTGCCTGCCGCTCCATCCGGCCTCCACTTCTTCCACTTCGTCTTGGTATTCAGGCTGGATTAATTCTTTTCTTTGATGCTCATAGGTCGGATACAAATAAAAGCTTTCGCTCTCGACTTGAAAATCCTTCGTTTCCTCCCGAATCCCGCCTTTTCGCATAATCAGAAGCTGTTTGCCCGTCCGCAGCGCCTCAACCGCCACAGCCCACTCCTTCAAGCCGACAGCCTGTTCCTGTTCCAGCTCGCGCATGTCATACCCCCTTGTCCTATACAGCGCTAACCTTTTCCATTTACGATATTATAGTTCTTCATCCAAAACAATGCAATTCCGATCCGGCATAAAAACGATCGATAACCGTGATAATAAGATTGCTTCATCAAACCAAAAACGAGGAGAGTGAAGGGCTATGCGCGAAGGACTGATTCCAACGGTTTTGGGTACAGCTGTCACTGCGTCCGGTGCCGTAATGCGCAATAAATTTCCAATGGCCGCAGCAGCGGTCGTAGGTTTCGGGCTGGCACACGTCGTTCTGGGAGCTATCGATTTGGTGGAGCACCGAAAACAAATGTCTTCATCCTAGTTTATAGCTTAAAAGAAAAAGGGCAGGCTGACGCCTCCCTTTTTCTATAATATCAGATCGTTTTGAAGCTTTTCTTCATCATCATTTGCATTTACTTGCCTTCGTATACATAAGCCGCTTCGTTTATCCGTTCGAACTGTTCCTGGTTGACTTTCATGGGATTGGCCTGCCGGGATACGTCGGGATTTACCGTCGAAAACCATCCCAAAATGAATAGCACCAGGGCAGCCAAGGCTGCAAAACCGATTCGCTCCAGACATTTCAGCATGCGTCCAGCTCCTTTTACATTATCACTTTACGGCTCATTTTATGAACCGGATATGTTGCGGGTATTATCGGGATGTGAACTTTTTGTAAAAACCTTCTGTCCCTTTGCAGCCGTGCGGTTCAAAACGCCGATCTTCTATTCCAACGCGGCGGCATTTGTTTTATACTAAAGGCTACTAGTTTTGTATTGAAGAAGGAGGATCATCCCATGTCCACATATCGTGCGCTTACGGAAGCCGAAGCGATTGAATACGCAAGACAATTACCCGACCTGTTTCAACAAGACAGCGAGCTGAACAGCAGAGAAATCGGAGACGGCAACCTTAACCTGGTGTTCCATATTTCAGAGCCTTCTACAGGTAAAAGCATTATTCTCAAACAAGCCCTCCCGTATGCCAAGGTCGTAGGGGAGTCGTGGCCTTTGACTTTGGACCGCGCCCGCATCGAGAGCGAAGCTCTTATGATCCAGGAATCGCTGTGCCCTGATCTGGTGCCGCATGTCCATGCCTACGAACCGGAGCTTGCGCTTACCGTCATGCAGGATCTTAGCGATCATGTCATCATGCGCCGCGGCTTGATAGAGCGAAATAAATACCCGCTGTTTGCCGGTCATATCGGAACGTTCCTGGCCCGGACTCTTTTTTACACCTCCGATCTTGGAATGAATCAGCAGGAGAAAAAAGAACAGGTGAAACGCTTTATCAATCCGGAGCTGTGCAAAATCACGGAGGATCTCATTTTTGACGATCCGTATACGGATTCGCCGAATAACAACGTTCCGCCCGCCATCCTTGACGCAGTGGAAGCCGTATGGAAGGATACGGAGCTGCATCTGGAGGTCGCACTTCTCCGTGAAAAGTTTCTGACCCAGGCGCAAGCGCTGCTTCATGGAGACCTGCATACCGGAAGCATCTTTATCAAGCCGGATTCAACCAAAGTCATCGATCCGGAATTCGCTTATTACGGCCCTATGGGCTTCGACATTGGAGCTATACTTGCCAACCTGCTGCTCAATTATGCAGCTCAGGAGGGCTGGAGCACGGACTCCGCATCCCGTCAGGATTACCGGGCTTATCTTTTGCAAACCATCCGTGAGGTCTGGGAGAAGTTTGACGGTGAGTTCAGGGCGCTTTGGAACGAGCGTGGCGTAGACCGGATGTCCAAGACTCCCGGATATCAGGAGCTGTACATGAAACGGCTGCTGCAGGATACGTTCGGATATACAGGGTGCAAAATGGTACGCCGCGTCCACGGTCTGGCACAAGTAGCCGACATCAACAAGCTCGGGGACGAGGCGGCCAAGGAACGCGCCCAACGTATCGCTTTAACGATCGGTACAGCGCTGATCAAGTTCAACCGCAAAGCGGATTCGATTGAACAGCTGGTTGAAATGGCGGAAAAAGCCGTTAATTAAAGCTGGAATGACAGAAAGGAGCAATAGCCTTAATGACGATACAACAACAACAGAATGCGCCGGATTGGCTGCAGTCCGTCCGGTGGAACTCGCTGGAGGATCATCTGGACCTGCTTGATCAGCGGCGGCTGCCCGACGAAATCATTTATCTCAAGCTGACCACCTCGGAGCAGGTATGGGACGCCATCAAGCAGCTCGCGGTGCGCGGTGCGCCGGCGATCGGCATTACAGCGGCGTTCGGGGTATATCTCGGCGTACGGACGTGCTCCGGCAACCCTGAAACGCTGCTGGCGGAAGTGATCCGCCAATGCGATTACCTGGCAACGTCACGTCCTACGGCGGTCAATCTGTTCTGGGCGCTTGACCGGATGAAAGCCCGGGCGCAAGCGCTGCTTGGCGGAGCTGCCGAGGCTGTCAACGTGGATACGGCCAAGCAGGCACTTCTCGACGAAGCCCGGGCCATTCAGGCGGAGGACGAGGAAACATGCCGCCTGATCGGCGAGCACGCCTTGTCTTTATTCGAGGACGGCATGGGCGTCCTTACGCACTGCAATGCGGGAGGCCTCGCCACTGCCCGGTACGGTACGGCAACGGCACCGATGTATCTGGCCAAGGAGAAGGGCATGTCGCTTAAGGTGTTTGCCGATGAGACCCGTCCTGTTCTTCAAGGGGCCCGGCTGACCGCCTTCGAGCTCCAGCAGGCCGGTGTTGACGTCACTTTAATTTGCGATAATATGGCTGGAGCCATCATGTCGAAGGGCTGGATTCAAGCGGTCATCGTCGGTACGGACCGCGTAGCCGCCAACGGCGATGTGGCAAACAAAATCGGCACCTACAGCGTAGCCGTCTTGGCCAAAGCCCACGGCATCCCGTTCTATGTCGCGTGTCCGATGTCCACCATCGATCTGGACACGCCGACCGGCGCAGATATTCCGATTGAAGAACGCCATGAGGACGAAATTACACAGGGCTTCGGAAAGCGTACGGCTCCACAAGGCGTAAAAGTGTATAACCCTGCTTTTGACGTCACGCCAAACGAATATGTCACGGCGATTATCACCGAAAAGGGCATCATCCGCGCACCTTACAGTGAAAACTTGAAAAAACTGTTTGAGTAAAGAACCGGAGCTGAAAGGCTCCAAACGCCGCTCAATTAAACGCAAACGGACCATACTTCTGCTTGAGAAGTATGGTCCGTTTGCGTTTAACCGGCTTTTGGAGGAACAGGCGCCACTTTTACAGGCTTAATCTTTTTAAGCCAGTATTCGACGTCGCTTTTACCGAAGCCCCCGCCGTCAATATCGACTCGATCATTGATTTTCTTCACTATATAGCTCACATCCGGTGAACCGGGATATTCAAGCTCCGGTCCTGTCAGGACAAGCATAGGACTAGTTCTCCTCCCCTGCTTCATCCCAATCGCTTTTAGGATTTGACCCGGAAGCAAGCGCGGCTTATTCACAGGATCATATAATGCGCTTGAAGAAGCAGGATCGCTGCCGTCTACCGTATAGTAAATGGCGGCATCAGCCGGCATGACCGACATGGTGACTTCAAACCACAGATGATCAACGGGCCTAAGAGACGGCACGACGGCACCAACGTCCGGACTTGGCTGACGGACCACATCAATCACAAAAGTCCGTGTCAACCCGCTTTGCGCTTGTACGACTACGGTTACGGGATTGGAGCCTTCCCGCAAAAAGGGAACCTCGATAGCCTGTGTCGCCTGATTGAAATGGGCCCCGGCCACCTGGACAATAGACGCGTAGTCGGAAATTTTCGGATCTAGCGTCACATGGAGCATCTCCTTTGGCACCGTAACGGTGAAACGATCCGTCCCTTGCTCCACTATAACCGATGGCGATTGCGGGTAGAGACGCTTTAGCTCCGCTTCGTTCGACGGAGGACCGATGATCACGGTCCAGCGGCTTGGAATGCCTTCAGAGGAAAACACCGTAATCCCAAGCGACAACGGTTGTCCGTAAGGCAAGGATTCAATATGGATACGATTCATGTCGCGAGTGATGCCTTCCGGCGGAAAAAAGTCAAATACCGCCGATGGCTCGCTTAACATCACATTCAAATCGGCCTGGTATACGCTCGATGCAACGGGCATGTAGAACGTTTGCAGACTCTCGTATAGAATGAGCGGTGTCCCGTTATATGTCACTCCGGTGACCGTTGCCTGGCCCGGCAGAGATTTGATGATATCCAATACATACTGCTTTTTTGTTTGCTGATCCTCCGCAGTTACCTCAATCGTCACTGTATGGCTTACTTCCGGAAGAAAGAAGTCGGCCGGCTCATTTTCCGGGAGCTCTTTCCCGTTTACACGAACCGTTTGTCCGGGCTTCCGATCTACGAGCCCTTGCATTCGATTGACGTTCCCCGGTATGCTCCAGGCGAACCGGGTATCGTCCAGGTAGCCGTAATAGGTACCGCTATCGTTTATTTTCACATACGTCAGATCCGCAGGTTCAATGCCGTTTAACGTAGCCGAACCGAGCAATTTGGTCACATAGCCTGTCCAAAGAAAGTCTCCCCAGTTCTCAAATAAACCTCCGGCGACCCAAATATCCCCGTTCACAAGCGGCAGGACTGCCGTTGCATCGATGATTTGCCCGGGAGCCCCAATCGTTTTTTTCCACTGCTCTTCAAGGGAAGCTCCAAACTTGTACACATAGGCCTGGTTCACGTCGCGGCCGCCGGATATATCAGAGAGACTTAACAGGCTTGGCACTTCAGATGTCGGCGACAGATCGAATCTCGTTCTTCCCCCTACGATAAACCCGCCGTCAGGCGTACCCGCCAATGCTCCATAACCGCTTGGAATATACAAATCCGGCAGCGGCTTGGCTTCAGCTGCAAATGATCCGTCTTCCTTAATAAAGTGTAACTCGGCCTTCCCCGCATCGGGCTCAAGCGACTCACGCGTACTCAAGATCACATAATGGTCATCGCCTGCCGGCGCAGCCGACACAAATTCCATGGGAGCCGTGACGGATTTAACAATGCCTTCCGTTCCGAAATCGTTCACAAGAGAAAGTGTGCCCGCGGCGGCGTTATCATGAATTTTAGCTATAAAACCGCGATTCGCACTCGTTATCCGATCTTGAATCTGACCAACAAGCAAATAATGATCCGATCCTCTGGCTTTGATGATTTGTTTTGCAAAGTAGGAATCCGTTCCTGAAATCGTGGCCGAGGAGATGACCTCCGGTACCGAATCCGCATTTATTTTCACATGGTACAATTGTACGGCTGCAGCGGGGGGCAATCTCCGGTTCAACACAATGATATATTCATCGGTGTTATCGATGCGCAATAAGGATGCAGGCTCTAATCCTTCTTCGCCATTTCCTGAATAAAGATCCGCAGCAAGCTCAAAGGAACCTACACTTCCTACTCGAGGCCTAGCTTCATAGATTGCTGCAAATGGACGTTGAATCATGACATCATTCAACAACTCCTCACGCGTTCCAACGACCAAATACCGGTTCTTCTTCATCTCGAGTACGTCCTTAAGCCTTGTATTAAACCACATGCTCCTCGCCGTGACTTCACCAAGCTCATTGAACTTGTATAGCTCGCTTGCCCCATGATTGATCCCCAGGGCAATTAAGCCTCCATCCTCCGTCGGTTTAATAGAGGAAATTTTTTGTGAAATTTCGTAATCGATAAAAAGCTCCTCCGTGTGAAGATACGGAGTTTTGGCGCCTCTATGCACGGTTAAGATGTAAGGAGAGCTCCCCTCTCCCGTTCCTATCGAAATACGGTTCGAGCCCCACAGCAATGGAACCGGACTCAAAGGAGATATAGAAACCAACTGCCCATTGGCCGCTTCTGCAAAAACATTTAAAAGAGATACGCTGCCAGAGACCACAAGCTCATAGTTTCTGGTGCTTGAGGAAAAGTCAAAATCCGGAACGGGACTGCCGTTTTGATCCGAGAGCGTAAGCGTGCTTAATTCAACCATGACCGGTTTGGCCTGTGCCCGGTTGGCATGAAAGCAGGTTACGGCGAAGAGCAAAATACATACAGCCGCTGCAAACAGGATCCTCTTTCTCCTAAGCCAAAATATGTAGAGGCCTCCGCCTGCCTCCGGCTTGTGAACCATAAATTGATCTTCCCCTTTTAGTATGTATAGGTCTTTCAACCCTATCATACCTTATTTATCGTCAGAAATCTTAAATTTTAATAGATTTTTAAAGAGCAGGAAGGCGGAGCTCGAAATGATATGTATCTTCTTGAATAGGCTTCGTTCAGAAGCTTTTCATTATGCCATTGTGTAATGGATTATGATTATAATACTATAAATAATAAGAAAATCTTTTACATACTCTTGGATAAAAGCTAAAAATATGCCACAAGGATAAGGGAGATCATGTGATGAATATCCTCATATTCCGTTCACAAAAGGAATTAAACAAAGCCGGAGCCGGCCTCATCGCCGGTATGCTGCAAACCCATCCGAGGGCCGTCTTGGGACTTGCAACGGGAGGTACGCCGGTCGGCATCTATCAGGAGCTGGTGGAAGTGAACAGAGAAGGGTTGGTCAGCTTTGCAAAGGCCACCGTATTTAATCTCGATGAATATGTAGGACTTCAGCGCAGCCATCCCGAAAGCTATTACAGCTTTATGCAGCGGCATCTACTGGGCAATGTAGATATTCCTCCGCGGCAATGCCATATTCCCGACGGCATGGCAAACGATTTGGAAGCGGAGTGCAAACGCTATGACCGTCTGCTGGAGGAAACAGGTCAAATCGATCTGCAGCTGCTTGGCATCGGGCACAACGGACATATCGGCTTTAACGAGCCGGATGAGGAACTCGAGCGGGGAACTCACGTAGTCAAACTCAAGGAGCAAACGCGCAAGGCGAATGCCCGTTTCTTCCAGGCGCCCGAGACCGTGCCTACACATGCGATTACGATGGGAATAGGAACGATCCTCAAGGCCAAAACCATCCTTCTTGTCGTTCGGGGAAAAGACAAAGCCCATATCGTAAAACGGGCACTGCATGGTCCTATCACGACGGAATGTCCCGCTTCTCTGCTTCAAACCCATCCCAACGTGGTCGTACTTTTGGATTCGGATGCGGGGAGTGAGCTGGGGTGAACTCAAGGACCCGAACAACGCTGATCACGGAGGCCAACATCGTTACGATCGACAGGAGCATCGAGCCAGGATATGCTTTTCTTCAGGAAGG
This sequence comes from Paenibacillus sp. F024, assembly GCF_057814255.1. Lineage (NCBI taxonomy): Bacteria > Bacillati > Bacillota > Bacilli > Caryophanales > Paenibacillaceae > Paenibacillus > Paenibacillus sp. F024. The sequence goes on along the minus strand of NZ_JBVASZ010000021.1, from coordinate 4,960 downwards.
CAGAATTGAAACGGTCGGCCCGATGCACGAGATGGATCCGCAGCTCCCGCATCGGGCCGGGGAAATCGTCCATGCCGGCGGCAGCTGGCTGCTGCCCGGTTTTATCGATGTGCACGTGCATGGAGGGTTCGGACATGACTTCATGGACGCCACCGCTGAAGCGTTGGAAGGCATTACACGCTTCCATGCGAGCCGCGGAACGACGACGCTGCTGGCGACAACGATGACCGCTCCGCGAGAAGCGCTCACCAAGGTACTGCAATCGGTTCAGGCCTTTCGTAAGAAAGAAATGCCCTACGCACAACTAGAAGGGGTGCACTTGGAAGGCCCGTTCATCAATCCGGCATATTCCGGCGCTCAGAACCCGGCCTACATCGTTGCGCCGCAGGCTCAGTGGATCGATGATTGGATAAGCCGGTACCCGGGGCTGATCAAGCTGTTGACACTGGCTCCCGAAACGGAAGGCGCACTCCCGCTCATTGAGAAGCTTTCCAGCGAAGGTATCGTTGTCGCTTGCGGTCATACCAACGCCACCTATGCCCAGATGGGTGAGGCCATTAAGCACGGCCTGCGCCATGCCGCTCATATGTTTAACGCGATGAGAGGTCTGCATCATAGAGAACCAGGCGTTGTCGGATCCGTCATGACCGAGAATGCCATCGGTGCGGAAATAATTGCAGACGGCCGTCATATCCATCCCGCATGCATCCGTCTGCTTATGCAGGTGAAACGTAACGATAACCTGATGCTGGTTACGGACGCCATATCCGCCTCAGGCCTTGGAGATGGGGATTACCTGCTCGGCGGACTTGAGATTACCGTACGCAATAGCGTCGCCACATTAAAGGATGGCAGCACCTTGGCAGGCAGCATCCTTACCATGATCGAAGCGGTTAGCTTCATGGTCAATACCATCGGAGCCTCGGTTCCGGAGGTCAGCAGAATGGCCAGCTATCATCCGGCCAAGGCACTCGGCATCGCCGACCGAACCGGAAGCATTGCATCCGGTAAGCAAGCGGATCTTGTGCTCGTATCTCCGAAGCTGTCGATCGATAAAGTATGGGTGAAGGGAAGACTTTTATCTTTTTAACTGAACAAAGCAAAACCCGCCTAATCCGTAATAACGAACATAGGCGGGTGCGTTATCCCCTTGGATTACGATGAAAAAAATGTTTTCGACACAACATAATAGCGGAGCTTGTTTAGATCTTGGTCAGTAATCGAATGAAGCTCCGCGCCGTAGTGAATGGTGTTCTCTTGAATATGCGCGTAGCTGACCACCAGCTTCGGATGAATGGTCACCTCATCAAGGATGATCATGGAATCATACATGTGATTCATTCGGACCGACAAGTCGTTCAATTCAAATCCGAACCCCAAACGGCTGACCTTGGAGAACCTCACAGCCTGGATCTTGAAATCGTCATTCAACGTCCCAAACGTGTTGAGCTTAAACCGGGGAATCGACACATGTTCATCGTTGTATATATCATCAAGCTGTTCGCTTGTCCGTATTCCGATCCTGAAGATTTCCGAATCCGCAGGCAGGAGCACAAGCTTGTTTTTGGCTACCTGCAGAACCCGCATTTTAACCCGCTGTTTATGATCGAAGCATATGACGGAATCCCCCCCAGCCATGAGTGACGGATCCTCGCACGAGACTTCAATCAAATCCTTCCCTTCATACGAGACTTGAGCGCGATACACCCTACCCCGATGAAGTAATTGCATGTCTCTCATCTCTTTCACCTCCTGTTTACATGAACTAACTATAGCCGGGAATCTTTCAGAAAGTTTCAGTAAATTATTAGGAGATTATTAGATTTGGTGGAGAAAATGATCAAATTGTGTCGAATGCGCTATCAATTTGCCGATGGGTGAAAAGATCAATACTCTGGTTCCGAATGTCAACCATGCTAAAAAACCTATTGGGATGAACGGACGCAGCGTCCAATTCATTCCTAATAGGCTTTCGTTCATCCAAGCTCCATCTCTAAGACCGCCTCACCTATACGAGTGGCTCGTCTGCTTCGGAGTCATTAAACCTGTTCATTCACCATACGGTTTGTCAACGAACCGAGCTTATCGATCTCAATCGTTACAATATCCCCGTCTTTAAGGTAAACCTGCTTATCCTCCGGATATCCCATAACGACGCCTTCCGGTGTTCCCGTCAGGATGATGTCGCCCGGTACAAGCGTCATATGCCGGGAAATATAGCTTACAATTTCGTCGCAGTGGAATATCATATCCGATGTATTGGAATTTTGGCGCACCTCGCCGTTTACGATACTGCGAATGCCCAGGTCGTTCGGGTTGCCGACTTCATCGGCCGTCACCAAATACGGCCCTAGAGGACTGAAGCCGTCGCAGGATTTGCCGAGCAGCCATTGCTGTGTACGCATTTGCAGATCGCGGGCGGAAAGATCGTTCACGTTGCAGTAGCCGAACACATAGTCCAGCGCGTTTTCCTTGGCTACATATTTCGCCTGCTTGCCGATGACAATACAAAGCTCGGCCTCATAGTCCACTTTGCTGCTGACGCTCACCGGCAGCGGCACATCATGGCCATGTCCGGTCAGCGTATTGCTGAATTTGTTAAACAAAATCGGAAACTTCGGAATCGGGGAATTCGTTTCCTCCGCATGCTTCCGGTAGTTGAGTCCGACACAAATGATTTTATTCGGGTGGGTTACGCAAGGCCCCAGGTTCAGCTTCGACTCGTCCAAAACATAGGCTTCGCTGCCTCCGGCCGCCAAAGCTTGATCAACCAACGTTTGCAGCGCATTCACCGCCGCCGCGCCGCCTTCGATCACATCATGAACGGTTTGCGGAACCGTCTGACCATTGTTTTGCAGCGATTGTACGGCTTTACCAATATGTATGATGCCTTTTTCTGTCTTCACGCCGAGCTGGGAGTTTCCATTTTCAATAAATGTAAGCAGTTTCATAATTACATGTCCTCCTCTAATTGTTTTGTTTCGTTATGCGTCCTTGCCGAATGTCGCACCGCCATCAATGTACAACGGAGAGCCCATCATAAATTTCGATTCGTCCGAAGCGAGGAACAATGCCGCATGGGCCACATCATCCGGACGGCCAAGCTCACCGCTCAGCTGACGCTTTTTGATCGACTCGATCGCTTCCTCCGGGTTATCGTACGATCTCTTAAGGTAGTCTTCGACAAACGGAGTAAAAATGGTCCCCGGCAGCAGCGCATTGATACGTATGCTGTAAGACGCATAATCGACCTGCATAGATTTGGTCAAGGCCAGCACGGCTCCCTTGCTTGCAGAATAGGAGGCCCGGCGGGCGAGACCGATTTCGGCGATACATGAGGACATGTTGATAATGGAGCCCGCCTTGCGCTCCATCATATGGGGCAGTACGTATTTGCAGGGCAAGTAAACGCCCCGGACATTGATGCGGATCACCCGGTCCCAATCGTCCGGCTCCACTTCGTGAATAGGGCCGACACCGCTGACGCCGGCGTTATTGAACAGAACATCGATACGTCCGAACCGGCCAACCACCGTATCTACCATCGCTTTGACCGATTCGGGATTGGTCACATCCGCCTTCACGAATATGGCCTGCCCTCCTGCGGCTTGAATTTCCTCCACCGTTTCCTGCCCTTTAGCTTCTTGCAGGTCATTGACGATGACGGTCGCGCCTTCTTTGGCGAACAACAGCGCCGAGCTTTTGCCTATGCCCGATCCGGAACCGGTGATCAGCGTAATTTTGTTCTGCAATCTCACGGGAATCACATCCTTTACTTTTTGTACTCCGCTACTGCACGTTTTGCGACAGCCTTTTGGCCAACGCGCAAATCTCCTCTTTAGCGAGCTGACGCTTCTCTTCCCATTCGTGCTGAAACATGGAGCAGCTGATGGCCGCTATGACCTTGCCGTCAGCATCCCGCACCGGCGCCGCCACGCAGCTAAAGCCCATTACCGCCTCCTGCAGGTCATACGCGCACCCTTCCGCTCCGGCCTGAGCCAATTGACGGTACAGCTCCTCACGGGATGTAAGCGTATGAGGAGTAAACCGCGGTTGCAGCTCCTCGGAAGGGAACAGCGCATCTATCTCGGGCCGGTCTTGATAAGCCAGCATCACTTTACCCAGCGCCGTGACATGCGCAGGCAGCTTCATCCCGGGCTCCGAGGAGAGACGTACGGGAGACGGCATCTCTTCCTTGGCTAAATACAGCACCTCATGCCCCTCCAGCTTCGCCAGCTGGATCGTTTCCTTAATCACATGCTTGGTGACGGAGGCCTCCTTCCGGAACCGGTCGATCAGGCTGAATTGCTTGAAAAAAGCGTTTCCAATATAGCCCAGCCTGGAACCCAGCGAATACGTGCCGTCGCTTTCGCGCACAACCCATTCAAGCGCTTCCAGCGTATTTAATAAGGAAAACATGGAGCTTTTGTGAATGGCCAAACGCTTGGACAGATCGATCAGCTTCAGTCCGGATGGCTGCTCGGCGATCGCCTGCAGAATATCATTCGCTTTTTCGAGTGCCGGTACCCAATACTTCTTTTCCATGAAACCTCCACTCGGCTCAATCAAAGGTTTATTATAATAAACCACGGTTTTGTATATTACATTTTTATACTAGCACTCTGCTTCTAGATGTGTCAATCTAAATTTATTGTCCGATGAAAATAAAGTTTTAGACTCAGAGGCGCGATTTAACGCGGTTTATGAGATTAAAAATCGCCAGACTTCCAAAAATAAGTATAGACTGACAATAAAAATGAAGCAGCGGCGGACCAAGACTTGAAAAATAAAGTCTTAGACTGCCGCTGTCTTTGTTCAACTAACGTTCTCCCGTTAGAATTCCTGTAGAACGAATAATTTGATCTTTGCAAAAAAACGAGCGCCTCGGTACGATGGGGTTGCGCACGAGGTCATAGCCTCAAAAAACCCATCATCCAGGAGGTCGCTCTACTATGAAGTT
>NZ_JBVASZ010000020.1:0-83882 GCF_057814255.1 Paenibacillus sp. F024 | reverse complement strand
CGAAAGGGCTGAGAAGTTTGCTTTCTCGTTATTTAGAGCTTTGTTAACCTTTTGGAACCGCCGTATGCGGACCCGCATGTACGGTGGTGTGAGAGGTCGGGGGCTAGGCGCCCCCTCCTACTCGATTGTAGGATATCGAGACGACAGGATTTGAACCTGCGACCTCTTGGTCCCGAACCAAGCGCTCTACCAAGCTGAGCCACGTCTCGATGAATTCTGTACAGTTCATAGAGTTTTATTATTTTATCATGGGCAAGATAAAAAGTAAATAGAAGCGCCTGCTCCATCCGACAGCAGCAGGATAAATGAGCTGCGTCAACCATACACAGCCGCATCTTTATAACATGAAGCAGGAAGCGGCGGCTCCTTACTCACGCGATGTTTAAATTACGCCTTTCCCCGTAATTTGCGGAAAAATTGCGTCAGCATAGATCCGCATTCCTCTTGAAGCACACCGCTGACAACGTCAACACGATGATTAAACCGGTCCTCCTGAAGCAGGTTCATCAGGGTTCCGGCACATCCGGCTTTCGGATCGGGAGTGCCGTAAATGACCTGGGGGATGCGGGATTGCACGATAGCGCCGGCGCACATAGGGCATGGTTCGAGCGTAACATAAAGCCTGCAATCCAACAGACGCCAGGCATCCAAATGCCGGCTTGCCTGCTTGATGGCGATCAGCTCGGCATGGGCCAGCGGATCCCGTGTTGTTTCGCGGACATTATGGCCGCGACCGATAATTTCATTGCCGTAAACGATGACTGCGCCGATGGGCACCTCCCGAATCGACTCCGCTTTACGGGCCTCCTCGATCGCAGCTCTCATATAAGGCAGATGTTCCTCCCATAAAGACAATATGCACACACCTCATTTAGCTTTTTAGACAAAAGGTTCGAACAAACATTCGTTGTTAACACGCTGTGGATAACATTGTGGATAAATCACTGCATCATCTACCTTTCATTGTAGAAAAATCGTGTCGATAGAGCAAGTTTAATTCCGGTCTATCCAGTTATTCACAGGATGTCGAATAATGTGAATAAATGAATTCGAGCTGTGAGACATAAAAAGAGAGCTGAAAAATTCAGTTGAACGGCTTTCAAGCAAGCGCTATAATGAAGTAATATGTTTTATAGGTAAATTTACCTAGTTGTCGGACGAAAATATAGTTAGATGGTCTTGTTTCAAGCTGATGTGTAACTTCTCGCTAAAGATAAAATAAAGGGGTTTCATTTTGCGATGAAAGGTGGATTGCTTAACAATGGGGTCGACTTCTTACGGTACATCATTTGAAATAGAAAAGGTCAAGAATAGAAGTCAAAACGGCATTTTGCTGCACAGCCGGATCATGGTAGAGAAGAAGGATTTTGTCTCCACAGGCATTCTCACTTACGCGGAAGGAGATATTATTGAGATCGAAATATCGGAATATAAGACATTCGTACTCGGGGACAAGGTCAAACTGACGGTGTATTCGCCGGGCGGCGTTTATGTGTTTGAGTCAGCGGTTGTAGCCAGGGCCAGGGATCATGGTGCGCTCATGGTCATCAATCCACCCCATAATCAAAGCCGTTTTGCGGAGAAACGCGAGCATCCTCGAGTAAAAGTAAGTCAAAGCGGAGTGATCGTTTCGATCAAAGAAGCGGAAGGGGTCGAGCGGCTGCTGCAAAATAAAATCGAGCTTACGTTGCAAAATTTAAGCATCAGCGGATTAGGCTTTACGGTGCTGGAACACAATCAGCTGCCACTCAACTCGATGGTTAACGTGGCTCTCGATTTGGGCTTTACCTTACAATGTACGATGGAAATCATAAGATCGGAAAAAAGTCATGGAGGTTATTATTACGGGGCGAGATACGTTGATCTGGCACCGGATAAGGCTAATTCCCTGCGGGCGTTTATATTAAAAATGCAAGTGGAATCACATTATACACTGAAAAAAGAAGAAATGCAGAAGCGTAATTTCAAATAACCCGGGCGAACGCCACGGACCAAGCGCTGACTTTAAGCATAAGTTGATTAAGACAATCATGCTCAAAGGTGGTGAGGGACGTGGCGTTTCGAATGAAATATGAGATTATTCCGCGCTATTTGCCCGGACCGAGCAAACGGAGGCCGCAGCTGCCGCTGGATCAATGCCGATTTATGGTTGCGCACGATACGGGAAATCCGGGGGCGACAGCCGCCGCTAACGTATCGTATTTTCAACGCACCCGCAACGATATGTCTTCCTCGGCACATATTTTTGTAGATGACCGGGAAATCATAGAGTGCATCCCCTTTTTGACGGGACCTGCGGAAAAAGCGTATCACGTGATTTATAATGTCACAACCGACAATGCCAGATATGGAGCCGATGCCAACGATGCCGCTGGCGCAGTGGAGCTGTGCCACGGAGGGCGTATTGTTCTGGCGGAAGCGTACGAGCGTTATGTGTGGGTTATGGCCTATGCATGCTACCGTTACGGTTTAAATCCATCGACAGCCATTGTCGGCCATTATATGCTGGATCCCACCCGCCGCAGCGACCCGCAGGGGCCCCTGCGGCAGCTGGGCAAAGCATTCTCCGACTTGGTGAGGGATGTGGAGGATGAATACCAAGCAAGCATCATACCGGAGCCGCAGGTCCTTATATCGGCGGAGGATGCAAACAAGATGATCCGCTTTTTGTCCGCCTCCTATTTTGCTGTGAATGACACGCCGGCTCAAGCGGAGTTTCACCGTCTGGCTAATGAGCTGCGGAGGATTTCGGGGCAGCAAACGCAATAGAGGGAGCAATGGGAACGGGACCGGTTCTGCGGGAAGCAGGCCGGTTTTTTTGTATTTGGGCTGGGTGTGATTTTCCTGACCCGATCAGGTGACATATGGGACATATTTATGGTATAATCTTTTGTTAGGAATTTACTAGTCGATTTATTAAGGAGTTGTCCTTGAGATGGCATTGAAAGCAGGGATCGTCGGATTGCCGAACGTCGGCAAGTCTACGTTGTTTAATGCAATTACGCAAGCCGGGGCGGAGTCAGCGAACTACCCTTTTTGTACAATAGATCCTAACGTCGGTGTTGTAGAGGTTCCGGATGAGCGTTTGCAGGGGTTGGCCGATATCGTAAACCCGAACCGCATTGTGCCGACGGCATTTGAATTCGTCGATATTGCGGGTCTTGTGAAGGGCGCAAGCAAAGGCGAAGGGCTTGGCAATAAGTTTCTGGCTCATATCCGTGAGGTGGATGCGATCGTACACGTGGTTCGCTGCTTCCAGGATGAAAATATTACACATGTCTCGGGAACCGTTGATCCGATCAGCGATATCGAGACCATTAATCTCGAGCTGATTTTAGCGGACGTGGACTCGGTAGACAAGCGAATTGAACGCTCGCGCAAAAATATGAAGGGCGGCGACAAGAAATACACGCAGGAGGTCGAATGCCTCGAACGGATAAAAGAAGCGCTGTATAACGACAAGCCGGCTCGCAGTGTGGAGCTAAGCGATGAGGAGAAGCTATTGATTCGCGATTTGCATCTGCTTACGATGAAGCCGGTGCTGTATGCGGCCAATGTCAGCGAAGCGGAGGTTGCCAACGCGGAAGATAACCCTTACGTCCAAAAGGTACGCGAATATGCTGCTCAGGAAGGCGCGGAGGTAGTGCCGATCAGCGCGAAGGTGGAATCGGAAATTGCCGAGCTCGAAGGCGAGGATAAGCAGATGTTCCTTGAGGAGCTGGGGCTTCAGGATTCTGGTCTGAACCGCTTGATTCAAGCAGCCTATCGTTTGCTCGGGCTGTATACGTATTTTACGGCGGGAGTGCAGGAGGTCCGTGCCTGGACGATCCGCAAGGGGATGAAGGCTCCGCAGGCGGCCGGCGTGATCCATACGGATTTTGAACGCGGATTTATTCGGGCTGAGGTTGTGGCTTATGAGGATCTGATCAACTCGGGCTCCATGAACGGAGCTAAGGAAAAAGGGCTGTTGAGGCTCGAAGGCAAAGAATATGTTGTGCAGGACGGGGATGTCATGCATTTCCGTTTCAATGTATAGGGATGTTTAGTTTTATGCATACAATCAATCCAAAAAAGAAAGGGTGAAATCAGATGCTGGATCGGTTACAAGCATTGGCAGACAGGTATGAAAAATTAAGCGAGCTGCTTTGTGACCCAAGTGTGACGAGTGATTCCAAAAAGCTGCGGGAATATTCCAAGGAGCAGTCCGATCTTCAAGAAACCTACGACGCTTATATGGAATACAAGAGCGTGACGGAGCAGTACGAAGCGGCGCGGATCATGCAAAATGAAAAGCTCGACGACGAAATGAAGGAATTGGTGAAGCTGGAGCTCGAAGAGCTATCGGAGCGCAAGGCGGAGCTGGAAGAGCGCATCAAGATACTGATGATGCCTAAGGATCCCAATGACGACAAAAACGTTATTGTGGAAATCCGCGGCGCTGCCGGCGGGGACGAAGCGGCATTGTTTGCGGCCGACCTCTATCGGATGTATACAAAATATGCCGATGCACAAGGCTGGCGGACGGAAGTGCTGGACGTGAACATGAATGATCTCGGCGGATTTAAGGAAATTATTTTCTCCGTCAGCGGCAAAGGCGCGTTCAGCAAGCTGAAGTTTGAGAGCGGCGCGCACCGCGTACAGCGTATTCCGACGACCGAATCGGGCGGGCGTATTCATACGTCCACTTCAACGGTATCGGTGATGCCGGAGATGGAGGAATTTGACGTTGAAATCCTTGACTCGGACATTCGTGTCGATACGTTCTGTTCAAGCGGTGCGGGCGGACAATCGGTCAACACGACCAAGTCGGCCGTACGCGTTACGCATATCCCTACAGGCATCGTAGCGACTTGCCAGGACGGTAAATCGCAAAACTCGAATAAAGAGAAGGCGCTGCAGGTGCTGCGGGCTCGGATATACGATAAAATGCAGCAGGAAGAAATGGAGAAGTATGGTGCCGAGCGTAAGAGCAAGGTCGGAACAGGGGATCGTTCGGAACGGATCCGCACCTATAACTTCCCGCAAAGCCGGGTGACCGACCACCGGATCGGCTTGACGCTGCATCGGCTTGACGCTGTGCTCAACGGCGAGATGGAGGAAATTATCTCCTCGCTGACCATCGCTTCGCAAGCCGAGCAGATCGAAAAAGGAGAATACGCCGGTGCGTAAGGATCGGCTGATGACGATACGTGAAGCCTATGCAGAGGCTTCTTCTTTTTTACGGGAAAGCGGAGTGCGGGAGCCGGAGAGCAATGCCGGAAGGCTGCTGGAGTATCTGCTCGGCGAAAGTCGCAGCGGTCTGCTCCTCCGCTGGCCTGATCCTTTCCCGCCGGAGCGGGAGGCCGACTGGAGGCGGCTGCTCGCGCGCAAGGCGAACGGTGAGCCCGTACAGTACATTATCGGGGAGCAGGAGTTCTACGGGCTTCCCTATACAGTGACGCCGGCGGTGCTCATCCCGCGGCCGGAGACGGAGCTGCTGGTCGAGCAGGTGATTCAGCTCGGCCGGCAGCTGTGGAAGGAAGGCGAAGGCCCGGCGGCAGCGGACATCGGTACCGGCAGCGGGGCGATTGCGGTGAGTCTTGCCGTGCATTGCCCGCAATGGCGGGTGATGGCTTCGGACATCTCACCGGACGCGCTTAAGGTAGCCAAAGCCAATGCGGTTCGTAACAGGGTGGCCGAACGGGTTGTCTTCTTTGAAGGAGATCTGTTGGGTCCGTGGATCGAACGCGGGCAACGGCTCGATCTGGTCGTTTCAAATCCTCCGTACATTCCGGAGTCGGATGAGGCGGGACTGCAGCCGGAGGTACGGCTATTCGAGCCGCGGACGGCGCTGTACGGAGGCTCCGACGGTCTGGTGCCATATCGTCGGCTGACGGCACAGCTTGCCGAGCTGCCCGCGATGCCGGCATTGGTTGGCTTTGAGGTCGGCATGGGCCAAGCCCTAGAGGTAAGGCGGCTGTTGGAACAGGCGGCCGATTGGGATGAGATTCGTATTGTCCCCGATTTGGCCGGCATGGATAGGCATGTGATCGCTTTTCGGAAAAAATAGAAACTAAACCTGGGGTCCGCTTACGTTTAAACTCTCTTAATTCGGACATACTAGCAGCTAGAAAAGCTAGAGTTCGAGATTGGAGAGGGGCTGTCCGGAATGGTTAAACGGTTTGCGTGGAAAAGGTATGCGTACTTGGCTTTTGCTTTTATGGTGCTGCTTGCTTGCTGGGAATCCCAGCGTTCGAATGCAGTTGTGTTCGCATCGCCCGCTGTAAGGGGGGAGGCGCAAAGCAGCGTCATACCGCAAGAATCGATTCGTCTGCGTATCCTGGCACATTCCGATGCGGCCCTCGATCAATGGCTCAAGCGCGAAGTACGTGATGCTATTGTGGAACAAATGAACGGTTGGATTACCGGTCCGCAAGGCATCGAAGAAGCCCGTGAAACGATCCGGAAGCATATGCCGGAGTTAAACGAGCTGGTGGGTGAGACGCTGCGGAAGAACGGTTTTGACTACAGCTATAAAGTAGAGCTCGGTGTCGTGCCGTTTCCCACGAAAATGTACGGGAATCAAGTGTATCCTGCCGGAGATTACGAGGCGCTGCGCGTGTCCATCGGTGCGGCGCAAGGGCAAAATTGGTGGTGCGTGCTGTTTCCGCCGCTCTGTTTTATCGATTCGGAGATGGTGGTAAAGAAGAACACGGCGTATGCCGCTGAGGCGGAGAGTGCAGAGCAAGACGCGAAGGCAGGCAAGGATACGGAAAACGGCGGATCAAAGACGGAACAGGCCAAATCACAGAGTACTGATTTCAAGACAGCCAAGGTGAAGACCGGATCCGAAGAGAACTCCGCAGCGGCTGCCCAGCCTGAGGTTCGGTTTTTCTTATGGGATATGCTGAAAAAAATCGGCTCTTGGTTTGCTTGATCCCTTTAGATTTATGGAGTTTGCAGTGAAAGGAAGAGGTGGCTTCATGACGATAAAGACGAAGGTATGGCAGGTAGACGGGCGGCATCCTGAGCAGGATAAGTTGCAGGAGGCGGCAGGGCTTCTCCGTCAAGGGCACACAGTGGCGTTTCCGACGGAAACCGTGTATGGCCTTGGAGCGGATGCCCGCAGCTCGGAAGCGGTGGCGGATATCTTCTCGGCCAAAGGCCGGCCGTCGGACAATCCTTTGATTGTGCATATTGCAGACAGGTCTCAGCTGGAGGAGCTGGCGGCTCCTCCGGAAGAGGCTGTTTTGCGTTTGCTGGATGCGTTTTGGCCGGGCCCGCTGACCGTTGTGCTCCCCGTTCGTGCGGATGTGCTGTCGCCGCTTGTGACCGCAGGGTTGTCCACGGTTGGCCTGCGCATGCCCGACCATCCAGTCGCGCTGCAGCTGATTGCGGCTTCGGGCTGTCCGATTGCGGCGCCTAGTGCGAACCGCTCGGGACGTCCAAGTCCGACGCAGGCGGCGCACGTGCTGGAGGATTTGGAGGGCCGCATCGCCGGCATTATCGACGGTGGGGAGACCGGTGTGGGCGTCGAGTCGACGGTCGTGGAGTACGCCGGAGGCGCACTGCATATCCTGCGGCCCGGAGGCATTACGGCTGAGCAGCTGCGCCGGGCGCTGCCGCCCCATATCCCGTTGCTCGAGGTAAGCTCGGAGGAGCACCAAGAGCCGGCCGCTCCGCGCGCGCCCGGCATGAAATATGCCCATTACGCGCCCCGCGGAACGCTGCTGCTAGTCCAAGGCGCCCGGGGCACGGCGCCCGAACAGCTTCTCGCTCGCATGCAGCGCGAGCTCGATGAGGCCCGCGCGCGCGGCGAGCGCACCGGCGTCCTCACCTACGGCGAGTACGCCGCCGCGTTGCGCGCGGACTGCGTCGTCGCCTGCGGCCGCATGGACGACCTCGAAACGGTCGCCCATGGGCTTTACGCCGCGCTGCGCGAATTCGATGAAGCCGGCGTCGGCTTCATCGCAGCCCAGGCTTGCCCCGACGAGGGCATCGGGGCCGCGATCATGAACCGCCTGCGCAAAGCCGCAGGCGGTCAAATCCTAACGGTCTAATGAAGCTTATCCCTATCATGCCTATCATTGGCTTGCATCCGTACGTCGGCCTGAAGTCATCTTTCTCCCCTTGTCCGCATATGTTGATTTAGAATAGGACAGGGGGTAGGGTAGAAATGGACTTGGCATCACCGCTGGTGTGGGCCCAAATCATATCCATCGGACTCATGGCGCTTGCCCTCGGTCTGGATGCGCTGTCACTGGGGCTGGGTATCGGAATGAAGGGCATCCGCAAGCGCGATATTTTGAAAATTAGCGCAGCCACCGCTCTGTTTCATATGATTATGCCGTTGGCCGGCATGTGGATGGGCGGGTACATCAGCATGATGCTCGGGAAAGTGGCCGCAATGTGCGGCGGTATTCTTCTTCTTCTGCTGGGATTGCATATGGTGTACAGTTCTTTACGAACGGAGGAGTCCAAGCCTTACGATCATCGTTCCATCTGGGGATTGACGCTATTCTCGCTCAGTGTGAGCATCGATTCTTTCTCCGTGGGCATTTCACTGGGGATGTTTGCGGGGGATGTTCTGCTTACCGTGTTGATGTTCGGCGCGGCGGGAGGTTTGATGTCGGTCATTGGACTGATGCTCGGACGGCGCGTCGGACAATGGGTGGGGGAATATGGCGAGGCGCTTGGCGGAGTGATTCTGCTGGCATTCGGCATCAAGTTTTTACTTTAAAGGGGAAGTTCCATATTTGCTTGCTTTTGGGGTACAATAATATGGTGAGAAACCAAAATAGGAACTTCGGAAAGGCGGGAAGAACGCGATGAACCGAATCTTGTTCGTTTGTACCGGCAATACATGCCGCAGTCCCATGGCGGAAGGAATTATGCGTAAAATTGTTTCGGAAGAACGACTGACGGACATTGAGGTACGTTCGGCCGGCGTAGCGGCGTACGAAGGAACGCAGTTATCTGACCACGCGGCTTCCGTGTTACAGAGCAAGGGCTGCACCGGACCGTCGGCAGCTACATTTCTGACACAGACCCTGGTCGATTGGGCGGATTTGGTGCTGACCATGACCTCCAGTCATAAGAGGCATACGATTCAGCTGTATCCCGAGGCCGTGGACAAGGTGCATACGCTGAAGGAATATGTACAGGATGACCCGCAGTTAGCGGATAAAATAGCGGAGATGGAAAGCCTGATTACCGAGCTTGAGCTGAAACAAGCGCTGTCGGGGCAGATCACGGAGGAAGAAAGAGCACGGGTGCTTACCCTGCAAAAGGAATTGCCGGTGCCCGACATTGCTGATCCGTTCGGCGGCTCTTTAAGACAATATGAAAGCTGCGCTAAGGAGATCGAGGAGTGCTTGATCAAGCTGGCGGCAAAGCTGAAAAAGGGCCGGTAACGGCAAGACCCGGCGCACGGCTGCCGATACGGTAAGTTGGGCTTTACAGCAAACGTTCAATCGGATATGATAAACATATCATTTATAGGTGCCCGGTGTAACTGGCGACGAGTGGAATAAACCACAGTGGAGCATCGGGACTTACGGCCGGTCGCCTGGGCAAAGAGCAACGCTATGCGGGAAACGCATGTGCCATGCTCTTTTTTTCGTGTTTACCGCTCGTTTAGGTTATAATGAAATGAATAAGTGAGGAGGCGAACGTGATGAAAGTAGCAATGGGTGCGGATCATGCGGGATACCGTTTAAAGGATGAATTAAAGCCGTTTCTTGAGTCTATGGGTCATCAAGTGCTGGACTGCGGCTGCAACTGCTCCGATTCCGTGGATTACCCGGACTATGCGCTCACGGTATGTGAGAAAGTCGTTGCCGGGGAAGCGGACAAAGGAATTCTGATTTGCGGAACAGGCATCGGGATGACGATTGCAGCCAACAAAGTGCCGGGGATCCGCTGTGCGCTGGTGCACGATTTGTTTTCGGCCAAGGCGACCCGCGAGCATAACGATTCGAATGTGCTGGCCATGGGCGAGCGCGTCATCGGACCCGGCGTAGCTCAGGACATCGTAAAAATTTGGTTGGAGACCGAATTTTCAAACGGCGAGCGGCACAAAAACCGCGTTGGCAAAGTGATGGCGTTGGAAGATAAATATACGCTGCATCCTTAATTTGAGGTAAGCAGTCATGAACATAAACTTAACGATGATTCGTTCTCAAGTGGAAACCATCGTCCGTGAGCTGGTCAAAGCAGGAGGAATAGAAGCGGGGCAGCTGCTGGTTATTGGGACAAGCACCAGCGAGGTGCTGGGCAAGCATATCGGCACAGCCGGAAGCGAAGCCGCAGCCCGGGAGATTTATGCCGGAGTCGAAGCGGTGCGGAAGCAGATCGGATTTTATCCCGTATATCAGTGCTGCGAGCATTTGAACCGGGCGCTGGTTGTGGAGAAGGAAGCAATGCTGCGGTATGGATTGGAGCAGGTGAGCGTCGTACCGGTGCCCAAAGCCGGAGGCTCGATGGCCTCCTATGCCTTCAGGCACCTGAAGGGAGCGGTTGTTGTAGAGACCGTTCAGGCTTATGCGGGACTCGATATCGGGGGAACGCTGATCGGCATGCATTTGAAGCGTGTAGCCGTGCCGGTAAGGCCCTCTATCCGTCAGATCGGCGAAGCGCACGTGCAGATGGCTTATACCCGCCCGAAGCTAATCGGCGGCGCACGTGCAGTATACACGATCGACACGAAGGCGGCCGATGGGGCTTGTGATTAAGAAACGTTTTGCAATACAACGTATTTAAAATACATCAGGCGATAATCAAGGAGGATACCAACATGGAATTTTTGCGTAAACAAGATCCGAAAATCGTGGAAGCAATGAATCTGGAGCTCGGCCGTCAGCGTGACAAAATCGAGCTGATCGCATCCGAAAACTTTGTCAGCCAAGCTGTGCTTGAGGCGATGGGTACCGTATTGACCAACAAATACGCGGAAGGCTACCCGAATAAGCGTTACTATGGCGGCTGCGAATACGTAGATATCGTCGAAGATATCGCGCGCGACCGTGCGAAAGAGTTGTTCGGCGCAGAGCATGCGAACGTTCAGCCGCACTCCGGTGCACAGGCGAATATGGCCGTATACCTTGCAGCGGTACAACCCGGGGAGACGATCCTCGGTATGAACCTGGCACACGGCGGCCACTTGACGCACGGCAGCCCGGTCAATGCATCCGGTATTTTGTATAATTTCGTAGCTTACGGCGTAAGCGAGAAGGATTCCCGTATCGATTATGACGATGTCCGCAAAGCGGCATTCAAGCATAAGCCTCGCCTGATCGTAGCCGGTGCCAGCGCCTATCCGCGTATCATCGACTTCGAAGCCCTGGCGCAAATCGCCAATGATGTGGGCGCGTTGTTCATGGTCGATATGGCTCATATCGCCGGACTGGTGGCTGCAGGACTGCATCCAAATCCGGTGCCGCACGCTCATTTCGTAACAACTACAACCCATAAGACGCTTCGCGGACCTCGCGGCGGTATGATTCTTTGCCGCAAGCCATGGGCGGCGGCGATCGACAAAGCGGTCTTCCCGGGCTCCCAAGGCGGTCCTTTGATGCACATCATCGCAGCCAAAGCGGTAGCCTTAGGAGAGGCGCTGCAGCCTGAGTTCAAAACATACGCTCAGAACGTTGTAAACAATGCGCAGGCTTTGTCTGAAGGTTTGATGGCGGAAGGAATCAATCTCGTATCCGGCGGAACGGACAACCACCTGATGCTGATCGACCTTCGCAGCTTGAACCTGACCGGCAAAGACGCGGAGCACCTGCTCGATGAAGTCGGCGTGACCGTGAACAAGAACGCCATTCCGTTCGATCCGACGAGCCCGTTTGTGACCAGCGGTATCCGGATCGGCACTCCTGCGGCTACAGCCCGCGGAATGAACCAGGAAGCCATGCAAACCATCGCCAAGATTATTGCGCTCACGCTCAAGAATCCGTCCGATGAAGCCGTACTTGAAAAAGCGCGCGGCATGGTAAAAGATTTGACCGCACAATTCCCGCTTTATCCTGGACTTCAGTATTAATGATCTTTAAAACATCAAAGGCCGGCCCGCTATGAGAGGGGCCGGCATCTTTATGTTCCACGTGGATCATTATGTGGAAGTAGAACGTGTTAAATTGTGCTATAATAAGCTGGCGCAGTATAATCGCCTTTTAAGGTTGGGCTGCAGACTGTTGGCCGGTTAAGAAATATCAAATCATCTAGGCGTCGATGGAGGTATTCCCGGACGCTTTCTTTTATGATCCTTGCCGGCAAGTTTTATGAGGGACTGCAGTATCCCCAAAAGCAATCGTATGCTCCATAGAAGAGATGAGCGATTGCTTTTACAGGCAGCGTTTATTTCAAGCGGTTTAGGTTTTAGGCGGGTATTCCTTGCGATTGGGATAAGTATCGTTAGTTGTGGTATAATAGACAAGATTTTGGGCTTTATAGCGTTATAGGAGGACCATGCATGGGTAAAGTGTTTGTTTGCGACCATCCGTTGATTCAGCATAAGCTGACATACATTAGGGATGAGAATACCACCACAAAGGATTTTCGCGAGCTGGTGGATGAGGTGGCCACATTGATGGCTTATGAAATCACAAGAGACATTCCGCTAGAGAAGGTGCAGGTTCGTACGCCTGTTACAACTGCCGAGTGCAGGGTGATCTCAGGGCGTATGCTGGGTCTTATTCCGATTCTGCGCGCCGGTCTCGGTATGGTAGACGGGATTCTGAAGCTGGTTCCTGCGGCCAAAGTGGGGCATATCGGGCTGTATCGCGATCCGGATACGCTGGAGCCTGTGGAATACTACGCCAAGCTTCCGACCGATGTGCAGGAGCGCGAGCTGATTGTGATCGATCCGATGCTGGCCACGGGCGGGTCGGCCAATGCGGCCATCGAAGCGTTGAAGAAAAGGGGCTGCACGCAGATCAAGCTGATGTGCCTGATTGCTGCGCCTGAAGGTGTACAGGCTGTCCAAGAGGCCCACCCTGACGTTGATCTATATGTAGCGGCCATCGACGACTATTTGAATGACCATGGATACATAGTGCCGGGGCTTGGCGATGCGGGCGATCGGCTGTTCGGCACGAAATAAGCTGCTGGAAGCGGTAGTAAAGAAGGGAACCCCAGAGAGATGAAAAAGACGAAAGTGATAACCATTTTCGGAACCAGACCGGAAGCGATCAAGATGGCTCCATTGGTAAAGGAGCTGGAGAAGCATCCGGAGCACATCGAATCGCTGGTTTGCGTCACGGCACAGCATCGCCAAATGCTCGATCAGGTGCTGGATATCTTCGCCATCAAGCCGGACTATGATCTGGACGTCATGAAAGAACGTCAGACCTTGAACGAAATATCCATTCGCGTGCTTCAAGGACTAGACCCGGTCTTTAAAGAAGAAAAGCCGGATCTGATTCTTGTTCACGGCGATACGCTAACAACTTTTCTGGCGAGCTATGCGGCATTTATGCAGCAAATTCAAGTTGGCCATGTGGAGGCGGGCCTTCGGACCTGGAATAAGCTGTCTCCTTATCCGGAGGAAATGAACCGTCAGCTGACCGGAGTGTTGTCTGATCTGCACTTTGCCCCGACGAACTGGTCTGCAGGCAACCTGCGCAAAGAAAACAAGCGGGAGGAATCGATCTTTGTGACGGGTAATACCGTGACCGACGTATTCCAATACACGGTTCGTCCTTCGTTTACCCATCCTGTGCTTGAATGGGCGCAAGGCAAACGCCTGGTACTGATGACCGCACACCGCCGGGAATCCCAAGGAGAGCCGCACCGCCAAATCTTCCGAGCGGTACGCCGTCTGGCCGATGAGTTCGAGGACATCGCGATCGTATATCCGGTGCATCCGAGCCCGGCCGTAAAGGAACCGGCTTATGAGCTGCTCAGCGGGCACGAGAGAATCAAGCTGATCGAGCCGCTTGATGTGTTCGAGTTCCATAATTTTTACCCCCATGCCCATCTGATTCTGACCGATTCCGGCGGATTGCAGGAAGAAGCTCCGTCATTTGGCGTGCCGGTGCTGGTGCTTCGGGAAACGACGGAGCGTCCGGAAGGAATCGAGGCGGGTACGCTGGAGCTGGTCGGTACCGACGAACAGAAGGTATATGACCGGGCTAAAGCGCTGCTCAGCGACAAGCAATTATACGAAAGAATGAGCCGATCGGCCAATCCGTATGGAGACGGCAAAGCATCCGAACGAATCGTGGAAGCTATCCTTTTCCATTTCAACCAAAGAGCGGATAGACCCAAGCCGTTCCAACCGTGACAATATGATGACAAACGTCACACCATACATCTCTACTGTTTGGTTTGAAATGCTAAAAAACCTTGATATATCAAGGTTTTTGCGATTTTGGCCAAGGATTCCCCGCCAGACTTGACAATTGACAAATATGACTTTACTCCGCTAAAATAAACTAGGATTGATAAGGAAGGCTTATGAAACGACAAAATTCCAATGATAATCCGTGGCGAGCCGTTGCGCTGTTGGGCAGTATCGGCATTGATTTAGGCGTTTGCATGCTGGCCGGATATTGGCTGGGCAATTGGATGAGCGAACGTCAGGGCGGGGAGCCGCTCTGGATTGTAGGCGGAATGTTGGCAGGTTTCTTTGCGGGAGCCGCCGGCGCCTTTCTGATCATCCGAAGCTACATGCGGGGGGACGGCAATGGATGAATTTTCGGTCCGCCTGAAAACGATTCAACGTATCGTCATATTTTTTTTGTCTTTCTGTTTCATGGCATGGGCTCTACTGCCCGTATATCGCCCGCACTTTGCCGGATTGATCGTGGGAACGCTCATCAGCCTCATCAATGCGCATTACTTGGCATGGAAAATTAGGCAGCTCACGAATTCTGTGCTTGAAGGAAGAAGGCGCAGAGGAGGTCTTGGCTTCGGTAATAGGGCTGCGATTTCTTTGCTCGCCGTGTGGGGGGCTTACGAGGTGCCGGAGCATTTGGCTGTATGGACTACCATTATAGGATTAATTTTCGTACAGTTGGCAACACTCCTACTGGGTATTATTTCAATTAAAAAATAATTCCATCATGCTCTGGAAAGGGGTGAAACTACTAGAATGCATGAATTACCGATAGTGAATTGGTTAGGAGTCGACTGGGACCTTTCCGCCGTCATCACCATTGCAGTAACATGTTTGATCGTACTGCTCATTGCGATTGCCGGTACCCGTAATCTTTCCGTACACAATCCCGGCAAAATGCAAAACTTCCTGGAGTGGTTAGTCGAGTTTGTTCACAATATCATTGCAGGCACCATGGACATGAAAAAGGGCAAAGCCTTCATCATGCTTGGAATCACACTGATCATGTTCATCTTTGTCGGCAATATGCTAGGCCTTCCGCTTGTTATTGTGACGGAAGTAACGCAGCCAATTGCTTGGCTGGGTATTACCCAGGCAGAGCTGGATGCTGCACACCATGCCGGTAAACATGTCGGAATCCTGTGGTGGAAATCGCCGACAGCAGATTTGTCGGTTACAATGGGACTGGCTCTGATGGTTATTGTCATGGCTCATTTCCTTGGACTTACACGTAACACGAAGCATTACCTGCACCACTATGTCGAACCGTTCGCGGTGATGTTCCCGCTGAATATTGTCAAGGAGATTTCCAAGCTCTTGACGCTCGGCATGCGTCTATTCGGTAACATTTACGCTGGTGAAGTCTTGATAGCCGTTATTCTCATGGCAGGGGTCGCAGGGATACTCCCGCTGATCATCTGGCAGGGCTTCAGTGTGTTCGTAGGCGCTATTCAGGCGTTCGTCTTTACGACGCTGACCATGGTTTACTTGTCTCAAGCGATTGAGCACAAAGAGTAACATGCGGACGGGTTTGTGCACTGCGATTTGAAGCCTTATCCGCTTTATTAACCATAACAAAACCAAAATGAACAATTTTAAGGAGGAAATTTTACAATGGAATTTCTTGCAGCTGCTATTGCAATCGGTTTGGGTGCGCTTGGCGCAGGTATCGGTAACGGTATGATCGTAAGTAAGACAGTAGACGGTATCGCTCGTCAACCAGAGCTTAAAGGTACGCTTCAAACAGTTATGTTTATCGGTGTAGGTCTTGTCGAGGCGATTCCGATCATCGCGGTTGTATTCGCATTGCTCTTCACGTTCGTATTCGCAGGTTAAGAAGTTTGAACCTTAGGCGGGGAAGCCTATAGCCTCCACGCCTTCCTTTTGTCCGAATGTGCGTATTCGGATCATGATTCAGCCATTACCCCTCTGAAGGGAGTGACGTATAGATGCATTTCACATTCAGTTCATTTATCATCGCCATCGTTTCGTTCGGAATTCTGATGCTGCTCATCAGCAAATACGCTTTCGGACCGTTAATGGGCGTGATGGAACAACGTAGAAAGCTCGTTCTTGATCAACTTCAAGGCGCAGAGCAGGACCGCAAGCAAGCTGATGCCCTTCTCGCCGAACAGAAGGCCGCTCTTGAGCAAGTTCGCAGCGAAGCGAAAGCCATTATTGAGCAGGCTCGCGTGACCAGCGGGAAGCAGGCTGAAGATATGATCCGCCAAGCTAAGGAAGAGGCGGCAAGAATTAAAGAAGAAGCGCTTCGCGATATCGAAACCGAGAAGAACCTGGCCGTTGCGGCTCTCCGCAGCCAAGTCAGCGCGATGTCGGTTATGATCGCTTCGAAAATCATCGAGAAGCAAATCGATGAGAAGTCTCAGGAACAGCTGGTTGAGCATTACTTGAAAGAAGTAGGGGGCAACCAATGAGCCAGGACATGATCGCAGCCAAAAGATATGCAAAAGCCTTGTTTGAAGTCGCACGGGAAAAAGATCAAGTGGCTCAAGTAGAGCAGGAGCTTGAATCGGTCGTTGCCGTATTGAAAGAAAATACGGATTTATCGAGGCTGATTAAACACCCGGGCATCGAGGCTGCTGTGAAAATCGGGCTGATCAAGCAAATCTTCGAATCCTCCGTATCCGAGGCTGTACTGAATACGCTGCAGCTGTTGATCGAGAGAAGACGCCAAGAGGCGCTGGAAGCCTTTGTGAAAGCTTATGTAAAGATCGCAAATGATGCGCTTGGACAAGCGCACGCCACGGTATATACACCGGTGGAGCTGTCGGAAGCAGAATTGAACAATATTGCCGCCACGTTCGGCAAATTGACCGGCAAACAAATCCGCGCAGTATCGGTTATGGATAAAAGCTTGCTCGGGGGCATTCAAGTACGTATCGGCGACCGTCTTTACGATGGCAGTCTATCCGGCAAGTTGAAGCGCCTGGAAAGAACGTTGAATCAATCTCAAGCACTGTAGATAGGGGTGAGGTTCGTTGAGTATCAAACCGGAAGAAATCAGCACATTGATTAAGCAACAGATTGAGAATTACAATTCGGAAATTCAAGTGGTTGACGTTGGTACGGTTATTCAGGTCGGTGACGGTATTGCCCGTGTACACGGCTTGGAGAACGTTATGGCGGGCGAGCTGCTCGAATTTTCCAACGGGGTTTTGGGCTATGCGTTCAACCTTGAGGAAAGCAACGTAGGTATCGTTATTTTGGGACCTTACACGGACATCCGCGAGGGTGACCAAGTGAAGCGTACGGGCCGGATCATGGAGGTTCCTGTTGGTGAGGAACTGCTTGGCCGCGTTGTTAACGCGCTTGGCCAACCGGTCGATGGCAAAGGTCCTCTGAACACGACTAATTTCCGTCCCGTGGAGTCTCCGGCTCCTGGCGTTATGGCCCGTAAATCGGTTCATGAGCCAATGCAAACCGGTATTAAAGCCATCGATGCGATGATTCCAGTCGGCCGCGGACAGCGGGAATTGATCATCGGCGACCGCCAAACCGGTAAAACGTCGATTGCCATCGATACCATCATTAACCAAAAGGGCAACGGCGTGAAATGTATCTACGTTGCCATCGGTCAAAAGCAATCCACGGTCGTTAACGTGGTGGAAACCCTCCGCCGCAACGGTGCTATGGATTACACGATTGTAGTTACGGCTTCGGCTTCCGAACCGTCCCCAATGCTCTGGTTGGCTCCTTATGCCGGCTGCGCGATGGGCGAATACTTCATGTACAAAGGCGAGCACGTGCTCATCATCTATGATGACCTGTCCAAGCAAGCTGCCGCATACCGTGAGCTTTCCTTGCTGCTCCGCCGTCCTCCGGGTCGGGAAGCTTATCCGGGCGACGTTTTCTATCTGCACTCCCGTTTGCTTGAGCGCGCTGCGAAGCTTAGCGATGAGCTCGGCGGCGGTTCTTTGACGGCGCTGCCGTTCATTGAGACCCAAGCGGGCGACGTATCGGCGTATATCCCGACGAACGTTATTTCGATCACGGACGGTCAGATTTTCCTTGAGTCCGATTTGTTCTATTCCGGTCAACGTCCGGCGGTTAACGTCGGTATCTCCGTATCCCGTGTAGGGGGATCCGCGCAAATTAAAGCGATGAAGAAGGTTGCCGGTACACTCCGTCTCGACCTTGCACAATATCGCGAGCTGGCGGCATTCGCCCAGTTCGGTTCCGACCTTGACCGCGCTACGCAAACCCGTTTGAACCGTGGTGTTCGTACACTTGAGCTGCTGAAGCAAGGTGTTAACCAACCGCTGCCGGTTGAAAAGCAGGTTGTAGCGATCTATACGGTTACCAGAGGTCACCTTGATGAGCTGCCGGTCCAAGACGTACGTCGTTTTGAGGCTGAATTCCTGGCGTACCTGGACTCCAACCGTCCGGAAATCCTTCAAAACATCCGCGATACGAAAGACTTGACATCGGATAACGAGAAGGCTCTGACGGAAGCTATTGGTACATTCAAAAAAGGATTCGCTCCTTCCGCATAAATGAACGGTAACTGAGCTTCTCTTGCGAGAAGCTCGGTATTCCTTTTTAGCAAAGTTATCGGGCTTATCCATAGATGGCGCTCCTTCCGGAGGGCTTCGAGAGAGAGGTGAGCAGGCATGGCAAAAGGTATGCGCGAAATTAAGCGCTCGATTAAGTCTAAACAAAACACGAAGCAAATCACGAAGGCGATGGAGATGGTCGCGGCGGCAAAGCTGAGACGCTCTCAGGAAGCCGCGGAAGCAGCTCGTCCGTACGCTGAGAAGATGAAAGAAGTGATCGCGAGCATTGCGGCAGGCACGAAGGGTGTGAAGCACCCGATGCTGCAAACCCGTGAGGTCAAGAAGACCGGTTATCTTGTCATCACCTCCGACCGCGGTTTGGCCGGCGGTTACAATGCCAACGTGCTTCGTAAAGTAATGGCTGTCATCAAGGAAAATCACCAATCTACGAGCGAGTATGCCATTTTCGTCATCGGACGGAAAGGCCGGGATTTCTTCCGCAAACGCAATATTCCGATCGTCGAGGAAGTAACGGGATTACCCGACTCTCCGCAGTTCTCCGACATTAAGTCGGTCGCAGCTTCCGCTGTGGCGAACTTCGAGAATGGAACCTATGATGAACTTTACTTGGTATACAACGAATTTAAGAACGCCATTACGCAAATTCCGCAGGTGAAGCGTCTGCTTCCACTTGAGGAAGTAAGCAGCGAATCGGTGGCAAATTACGAATATGAGCCTTCTGCTGAGGGTGTACTGGAAGTTCTTCTTCCGAAATATGCGGAGACGCTCATTTACAGTGCGGTATTGGACGGTAAAGCGAGTGAGTTCGGAGCGCGGATGACGGCGATGAACAACGCGACGAAGAATGCGACGAAGATGATCGCTTCTCTTACCCTTCAGTACAACCGTGCACGTCAGGCTTCGATTACCCAGGAAATATCGGAGATCGTCGCCGGAGCGAACGCACAAAGCTAAGGAACGAACGGCTAGTAGTTGCCGTTTAAGATACGGAAACACATAGGAGGGAAAACATGAACAAGGGGCGCGTTGTGAATGTAACAGGGCCGGTCGTTGACATTGAGTTCGAACGTGGACACCTCCCTGAGATTTTGAATGCGATCAAAATTGAAAGAAAAGCGCAAAATGACAGCGAACGCGATATCAGTCTGACGGTTGAAGCGGCTGTTCATCTTGGCGATAACATGGTACGTTGTATCGCGATGTCTACTACCGACGGGTTGATCCGCGGTGCCGAAGCTGTGGATACGGGGGCGGCGATTTCCGTACCGGTTGGCGCAGCTACACTCGGTCGCGTGTTTAACGTTCTTGGAGAGCCAATTGACAACGATCCGAACGTGGACCGCACGCTGACAAGTCCAATCCACAAATCAGCACCTGCGTTTGACAACCTGTCCACGCAAGCGGAAATTCTCGAAACCGGGATTAAAGTTATCGACCTGATGGCACCCTATGCCAAGGGTGGTAAAATCGGTCTCTTCGGAGGCGCAGGCGTAGGAAAAACTGTTACCATGCAGGAGCTTATCCATAACATTGCGCAAGAACACGGCGGTATTTCCGTATTCGCGGGTGTAGGTGAGAGAACGCGTGAAGGTAACGACTTGTACCACGAGATGAAGGATTCCGGCGTTATTTCGAAAACGGCGATGGTATTCGGTCAGATGAACGAGCCGCCAGGTGCGCGTCTTCGCGTAGCTCTGTCGGGTCTGACGATGGCGGAATACTTCCGTGATGAAGAAGGAAGAGACGTTCTTCTGTTTATCGACAATATCTTCCGCTTTACCCAAGCGGGTTCCGAGGTATCCGCGCTTCTCGGCCGTATGCCTTCCGCGGTAGGTTATCAGCCGACTCTGGCTACAGAGATGGGTCAGCTGCAAGAGCGGATCACTTCTACGAAGAAAGGTTCCGTTACGTCCATTCAGGCGATCTACGTTCCTGCGGATGACTATACGGACCCAGCTCCTGCGACAGCATTTGCGCACTTGGATGCAACGACAAACTTGGAACGTGCTATCGCGTCCATGGGTATCTTCCCGGCCGTTGATCCACTCGCTTCGTCTTCGCGGATTCTGACACCGGAAATTCTCGGTGATGAGCATTACCAAGTAGCTCAAGGCGTGAAGAAAATTCTTCAGCGTTATAAAGAGCTTCTCGATATTATCGCGATCTTGGGTATGGATGAATTGTCCGATGAGGACAAACTGGTCGTGCACCGTGCACGCCGTATTCAGCTGTTCCTATCCCAACCGCTGCACGTTGCAGAACCGTTCAACGGTATTCCTGGCGTTTATGTACCGGTTAAAGAAACCGTGCGCAGCTTCAAGGAAATTCTTGAAGGCAAGCACGACGACCTTCCTGAACCGGCGTTCCATAACGTGGGTACGATCGAAGACGCTGTCGAAAAAGCAAAGACGCTGTAATAGAGCAGCATAAGCTTACGAAGTAGTTTGCCCTCAGGGCAAACTTTAGGAGGGGAATCCAAGTGAGCACATTCCTATTGGAAATCGTAACCCCGGAGCGTAAAGTGTATGCCGAAGAGGCAAACATGATTGTTGTGAAGGGTGTTGAAGGGGAGCTTGGAATTCTGCCGAATCACATTCCGCTGGTCACTCCGTTAAAAGTTGCGCCGGTTACCGTGAAAAAGCAAGGCGCTAAGGACGAATTTATCGCGGTAAATGGCGGCTTTATGGAAGTGCGCAAGGATAAGGTGGTTATACTGGCGGAAAGCGCCGAGCTGCCGGGACAAATCGATCTCGAACGGGCGCAAGCGGCTAAAGAGCGCGCGCAGCAGCGTTTGTCCGCAGCCAAGCAGGACCAAATCGATTTTAAGCGTGCTGAGCTGGCTTTGCAGCGGGCGATGAATCGAATCGACGTATCTGGTAAAAAATAATAATATGTTTTGAAAAAGCGAAGGAATGCTGTTCCTTCGCTTTTTTTACAATAAAGAAAACCTGCCTCTGAATCGCAGTCGCTCATCCTTGAATTGGCTCGTCAGAGGTTTTTTTACATTGCAATTGGTTGAAAATGTTAGACACCCCAAAAGGCATTTGTTATAATTGGGAAGGCATATATTAACAGCAGTTATACAAGCGATAAGAAAACTTTAACAATCGGGCTGCGCCTTGCGCTGGGTTATGTTTTCAATGCGTTTGTAGGACTAAAGTTATAATCGGTGTGCAAGTATTGCAGCACCCGGATACGAAAAGCTATAAACAGGGAGGCGGTTCGTTCACGATGTATATGAACAACTATGTGGTCGTAACGTTTTTTCTCTTGCTGGGCGTGTTACTCCCTATCGCTGCTCTTGGAATCGGGCGGTTGCTCCGGCCAAATAAGCCTGCGGAAGCGAAGTATACGACTTATGAAAGCGGTAACGTACCTATAGGCGAAGGGCAAATTCGCTTCAATATCCGGTACTACCTTTTCGCGCTGATGTTTGTCATTTTTGACGTTGAAACCGTGTTCTTGTACCCATGGGCCGTTGCTTATCAGCAATTGGGCTTGTTTGCGCTTGTGGAAATGTGTATTTTTGTTGGATTGTTGATCGTTGGCTTACTTTACGCTTGGAAGAAGAAGGTGCTGCAATGGACCTCAATTTAGCCAATATTACGCCGGAGGAACGGCAGGAGCTTGAACGCAATGTATTCATGACGACATTGGAGCAGGTCAAGGCTTGGGCACGAAGCAATTCTTTATGGCCCCTGACCTTTGGACTTGCCTGCTGTGCTATAGAGATGATGGGAACAGGTGCCTCGCACTATGACTTGGATCGTTTCGGGGTCATTTTCCGGACTTCTCCGAGGCAGTCTGATGTGATGATCGTCGCGGGTACGGTTACAAAGAAGATGGCTCCGCTGCTGCGGCGTTTGTATGATCAAATGCCGGAGCCCAAGTGGGTGATCGCGATGGGATCCTGTGCTACGGCGGGCGGACCTTACGTGAAATCGTATGCGGTGGTAAAGGGCGTGGACCAGGTTGTACCGGTAGATGTGTATATCCCGGGTTGTCCGCCGAATCCGGCCGCATTGATATATGGAATAAATAAGCTGCAGGAAAAAATCCGCTACGAAGCCAAAACCGGTAAGCAGGTGACCAATCGATGAGCGAGGAGCAAAAGCGGGATCAATCAGGAAGCGCGCAAAGCGAGGAGCAAAAGCTGAAGGCGGAAGGCGAATCCAAGCCGCAGACGAGCGAAGCTCCTTCGTCGATGAGCGGCGAGTCTGCGGCTGTAGATGGTGCTGAAGTAACAAAAACATCGGGCGCGGGAGAACCGCCTGGCGGTTATGCCAAAGCCGGTGCCAGTGCTGATGCGCCAAAATCGGAAGAGCCGAAAGCGGCAGCTGCGTCTGAGCCTGAGAAGCCCCCGGTCGAGAAGGCGGAGCCGGGAGACGCGCCGACAGCGGAGAAGGCTGCTCCGAGCGACGCTGAGAAAGAGGCGAAAGCGAAAGCCGCCGCTGAGGCAAGAGCAGCTCGGGCCAACGCGCGTGCCGCGAAGAAGGAAGAAGCCGAGCCTGAAGCGCCGAAGGAGCCGTCACCGAACCAGCCGCTTTTGGATCGTGTGGCAGCGATCCTGAAGGGAGTCGGCGAAGATGTGGTACAGGAAGCGTATATTAATGAAAAAGGCGGGCATATTCCTACTCTCATCGTCAAAGGAGACGCATGGCCGACCGTCGCCGAACAGCTGAAAGCCCACCCGGAGCTTCAGCTGAACTATTTGCGCAACGTGTCCGGCGTCGATATGGAAACGCATCTGGAAGTGGCGTACCATCTGATCTCTCTTGAGACCAAGCGGGAATATTGCATCAAAGTTAAGACCGACAGGGAGGCTCCCTCCATTGCTTCGGTCACTCCGGTATGGCCAACGGCGAACTGGAATGAAAGGGAAATTTACGACTTATTCGGCATCGATTTTCCGGGACATCCCGACCTGCGCAGAATTATGATGGCTGACGATTGGGTAGGCCATCCGCTTCGCAAAGATTACGAACCGCTCGACCCGGAGGTGTGATGAAGCTTGGCCATTAGAACGGAAGAGCTGCTATTGAATGTAGGGCCGCAGCACCCGAGTACGCACGGAGTATTTCGGATTATCGTCAAATTGGACGGTGAGATCATTACGGAGGCCATCCCGGTTATGGGATACCTTCATCGGGGTACGGAGAAGCTGGCTGAAAACTTGACCTATACTCAAATTATTCCGTACACGGACCGAATGGACTATGTTTCGGCGATGACGAACAATTATGTGCTCGTGAACGCCGTTGAACGGCTGATGCAGCTTGAAATTCCGGAACGTGCCGAATTTTTGCGTTTGATCGTCATGGAGCTTCAACGGATTGCCAGCCATATGGTGTGGTGGGGGACGTATTTGCTGGATATCGGCGCCATGAGTCCGTTTCTGTATGCTTTCCGCGATCGTGAAATCATTATCAATCTGTTCAACGAGCTGTGCGGCGCGCGGTTGACCTATAATTACATGCGGGTCGGCGGCGTCAAGTGGGACGCTCCCGAGGGCTGGATCGAGAAGGTACGTGACTTTGTCCCTTACATGAGAGGAAAGCTTGATGAATATCATGAGCTGGTCAGCGGTAACGAAATTTTTCTGGCCAGGATCAAGGGTATAGGAAAATATGATGCGGAAACCGCTATCGCTTACGGCTTGAGCGGAGCCAATTTACGCTGCACAGGGGTTGACTGGGATCTGAGGAAGGCTCAGCCCTACAGCTTGTACAACCGGTTTGAATTTGATGTCCCGGTGAGCCATAACGGAGATTGTCACGACCGGTATTTGCTGCGGTTGGAGGAAATCCGTCAATCGCTCCGTATTCTAGAGCAGGCCGTAGAGCAGTTTCCGGCCGAAGGCGAAATTATGGGCAAGGCTCCACGGGTCATACGTCCTCCGGAAGGCGAGATTTATTCCGCTATCGAATCTCCGCGCGGCGAGATCGGGTGCCATATTATATCCAAAGGCAAGGATAAGCCTTACCGGTTGAAATTCCGCCGGCCATCGTTTGTCAATTTGCAGATTTTGCCTAAGCTGCTGGTCGGAGAGACGATGACGAACTTGATTACGATTCTCGGAGGCATTGATATCGTTGTCGGGGAGGTGGACTGCTGATGCCTGAAATATTACAGCAGCAGTTGACTTGGACGAATGCAGCGATCATGTTCGCTTGGTCCGTCGTCATTCTAATGGTCGTTTTGGGCTTTGTTACTTATGCCATCTATTTTGAACGGAAGGTGATCGGCTGGATGCAGCTGCGGATCGGTCCGAACCGTACAGGTCCGCTAGGTCTGCTGCAAAGTGTGGCCGACGTGCTGAAGCTGCTCCTCAAAGAGGATACCATTCCCAAAAAAGCCGAGCGCGAGCTCTTTATCCTTGCTCCGGTCATTACATTTATTCCTGCGTTTATGGTTGTAGCGGTTATTCCGTTTACAGACCGATGGATCAGTACGGATATGAATGTAGGCGTGCTTTTTTACATCGCTTTATCGGGGATATCCACCATCGGCATCGTGCTGGGAGGCTGGGCATCGAACAATAAATATGCGCTGCTTGGGGGTATGCGCTCTGCAGCGCAAATGATCAGCTACGAAATTCCGCTGGTCATCTCCATCGTAGGTGTCGTGATGATGACGGGCAGCATGAATTTGAACCGGATCATCGAGGGCCAAGCAGGAGGTTTCTGGCATTGGAATTTCCTGCCCCAAATCATTGGCTTTGCGGTATTTGTCGTCGCGGCGATTTCCGAGCTTAACCGGACTCCGTTTGACCTGCCGGAGGCCGAATCCGAGCTGGTTGCAGGGTATCACGTGGAATACAGCGGCTTTCGGTTTGCATTTTTCATGCTGGCCGAATATGTCTACGTATTTGCCATCGCCGGTCTGACTACGGCGCTGTTCTTGGGCGGATGGCAAGCTCCGCTTCCGTTTTTGGATTTTATCCCGGGTATCGTATGGTTCCTGCTTAAGTTTTCGTTCATCGTGTTTGTTCTGTTTTGGCTCCGGGCTACGCTGCCGCGGGTTCGTGTCGACCAATTGATGGGCCTTGGCTGGAAGGTGCTCCTGCCGCTGGCACTGGTGAACATATTTGTAACGGCCATTTATATGGCCATCGCCATGTAATGCTGCTGCCGGATGCTGAATACGAAAGGGTGAATCAAGATGAAGGGCATCATGAAAGGGCTCGGCGTGACGTTAAAAGGCATGACCGCCAAAAAGATCACTTATGCTTACCCGGACGTTCCGCTGGAAATGCCTGACCGGTTCAGGGGAATCCAGCATTTTGACCCTGAAAAATGTATCGTATGCAATCAATGTGCACGGATTTGTCCTACCGAGTGCATTAATCTGGTGGGCAAGCCGAACCCGGACCCTGAGAAAAAGGGAAAGGTGATCGATACGTACGATATCAATTTTGAAATTTGTATCTTATGCGATCTTTGTACCGAGGTATGCCCGACCGAAGCGATCGTGATGACGAACAACTTCGAGCTGAGCACGTACAGCCGGGACGATTTGTTCAAAAATTTGGAGTGGCTCAACGATAATAATACCAATGTGCGTAAAGAAAATAATTCGGCGCTTCCGAAAGGCGGGGCGAAGTAGATGTTCGGAAACATAGCGGATTTTTTATCCAGCGGGGAGAACGTTGCGTTCTTTATTTGCGCACTGTTTGCCATCGGCGGGGCCATCTTTATGCTCAGCTTCACAAAAGTGGTGCACATGGTGCTGGCGATGGCGCTGACCTTCCTCAGCCTCTCCGGATTGTACTTCGTACTTGAAGCGGAGTTTGTCGGTGTAGTGCAAATCTTGATTTATGCCGGTGCCATTTCCATCCTAATGATCTTTGGCATCATGATGACCAAGCATAAGGAAGATGAGGAAGAACCGAAGAGGCCGTGGCATAACGGGCTGCTTTTTGTGGGTGCGGCCGGGCTGTTCGGGATCATATTTTATGCGATACAGCAGTCGGAGATTCCCGCCGGCCAATTTCCTTCGCTGCAGGACAATACGATGGAGATCGGGAAGCAGCTGTTTACCTTGCACGTGATCCCGTTCGAGCTGATGTCGGTGCTGCTCACCGTCGCTTTCATCGGCGCCATTATTATTGCGAAGAGAGAGGAGGATTGATGGCATGGGAGCAAGCGGTTTGGCAACGCCTTATTTAACGTTAGCGGCGATTTTATTCTGTATCGGGCTATATGGCGCTCTGTCGAAAAAGAATGCGGTCATCGTGCTGCTTTCCGTAGAGCTGATGCTTAATGCGGTCAATTTGAATCTTGTTGCGTTTTCTAAGTTCGGTGTAAATCCCGGCTTGACGGGGCAAATATTCTCTCTGTTCAACATCACGGTCGCTGCGGCGGAAGTGGCCGTCGGTATCGCGATTCTGATTGCGTTGTATCGTAACAAAGGGACAACGGATGTCGGCGAGATGGATTCGATGAAGCGATAAGAGGGCTAGCGCCGCAGTTGTCTGCCGGATGTAAGGCAACCTCGCGGCTGAAGCGAACGCTTAGAGGAGGACTTAAGCTCATGGTATCGGCTTACTCGCAATACGCCTGGCTTATCCCGTTGTTTCCTTTGCTGTCGTTTCTCATTTTAACGGCGGCAGGACGCTCCTTGCGGGATGCAGGCGCATATATTACTATTTTAGCCGGGTTCGCATCGTTTGTACTGGCGTTTCTCGTATTTTGGGAGCGCATCGGCGGACAGGTGGAAAATTTCACGTGGAACAATTGGGAGTGGATCAAGCTAGGCGATGTATCCCTTAATATGGGTTTCGAAGTGACGAACCTGAATGCCTTGATGCTGGTGATCGTCACCTTGGTTAGCCTGCTTGTCAACATTTACTCCAAAGGCTATATGCATGACGACGAACGAATCAATGTGTTTTTTGCTTACATAGCGCTGTTTACTTTCTCTATGCTTGGATTGGTCATTTCTGAGAATTTGGTGCAGCTCTACATCTTTTGGGAGCTGGTCGGCGTCTGTTCGTTCCTGCTCGTCGGCTTCTGGTATTTTAAACCGGAAGCGAGGGCTGCGGCGAAAAAGGCGTTTATCGTTACCCGGATCGGTGATGTGGGATTGTTTATCGCGATTTTGCTGCTGTTCTGGGTGATGCCGAATAACGCGCTCGATTTCACTTCCATCAGCAATGCATTTGAGAGCGGGCAAATTCCGGATCATATCGCCACATGGATCGCCATTTTGATTTTCATCGGCGCGATCGGGAAATCCGGTCAATTTCCGCTGCATACTTGGCTTCCGGATGCCATGGAAGGCCCGACGCCCATCAGTGCTCTGATTCACGCCGCTACCATGGTAGCGGCCGGCGTGTATCTCGTGGCTCGTACGTTTGATGTTTTTACGGCTTCGCCTACGGCGTTGACGGTGGTTGCGTTCGTTGGGGCATTCACGGCTATTTTTGCCGCCACCATCGGTACGGCGCAAAACGACATCAAGCGCATTTTGGCCTATTCGACGGTAAGCCAGCTTGGTTATATGATGATGGCGCTGGGCATCGGTACGGCCGCCGCCTATACGGCAGGGATTTTTCATTTGTTCACTCATGCGTTCTTCAAGGCGCTGCTGTTTCTTGGTGCCGGAAGTGTCATCCATGCGGTTCATACGCAAAACATTCATGAAATGGGCGGCGTCGGCAGCAAAATGAAAACCACCGCATGGACATTCGCCATCGGCGCCTTAGCCTTAAGCGGCATCGCTCCGCTGTCCGGTTTCTGGTCCAAGGATGCCATACTTACGGAAGCCTACTTTACCGGGCATTACGGTCTGCTCGCGGTAGGGCTGATTGCGGCGTTTTTCACCGCATTTTATATGTCGCGCTTATTCTTCCTGGTGTTTATGGGTAAGCCCCGTCAGGAGCAGCACGGCGTACATGAATCGCCGGCATCGATGACGTTTCCATTATGGGTGTTGGCTGTGCTTGCCGTTGTAGCCGGCTTTGTATTTACACCGTTTAATCCATGGCTCGGCAGCTGGTTGACAGGGCATGGGCCGGAAGAGCATGTATCGGTATTCGTCATTATCATGTCGAATGTGGTTGGTCTGCTCGGCATTGGGCTTGGCTACTTGGTTTACATCAAACGCAGCGTTCCGGCGGATGCCGTTTCGGCAAGGGCTCCTTGGCTTTACGCTCTTTTGAACCGGAAGTTCTACATCGACGAGCTGTATCAAGCCGCGGTCGTTCGTCCATTGCAGGGGCTCGGCAAGCTGCTGCATTTGTTCGATATTTATGTGGTTGACGGTGCGGTTCGCTTGTCCAGCTATGCCGTGAACGGACTAGGACGTCTCGGCTCCCGTATGCAAAACGGACAGGTACAGTCCTACGGTTTGGTTACGCTGATCGGACTTATCATCATCATGCTGGCCATAGCCGGAAGGAGGTTCCTCGATGCCGGATAACTTTCCGATCCTTTCATTAATTGCTTTTTCGCCGCTCCTCGGTGTGCTGATTCTGATGTTCATGCCCAAAACGCAGGGCGGATGGATCAAGACGACGGCGATTGTGGTTACTCTCATTCCGCTGCTGCTGTCCGGCTGGCTGTACTCTCAATTTAATACGAGCCTGGAAGGCATGCAGTTTAAAGAAGAGCTTCCCTGGATTCAAATACCCCTGAATAAGGAAACGCAGGGACTCAGCCAACTGACGTCGTTCTTCTTCGAATTTAACTATGCGATGGCGGTGGATGGGATTTCACTCCCGCTGGTCTTCTTAACGGCGCTGGTAGCCACGATGGCTGCACTGGCTTCGGTCAACATTAAGAAACGATGGAAATCGTATTTCATCCTGTTCCTACTGCTGGAAACCGGTATGCTGGGCGTGTTTATGTCTCAGGATCTGTTCTTGTTCTTCGTATTCTTTGAAATCACACTGATTCCGATGTTCTTTCTGGTTGGGATCTGGGGATTCAAGGACCGGGAGCGTGCAGCGAACAAATTCCTGATTTATAACGGAATCGGCTCGGCAATTATGCTGATTGCTTTCTTGATCCTGGTCAGCACCGCCGGCTTCAGTCAGACCATTCAGGATAACGGAGTATCCATCCATTATTCCGGCAGCTTGAACGTCATTATGGAAAACCTGTTTCAAAACGCCGATGCCTACGTGAACCAGGGCGATTTGGAAGGGAATCCGTTCTTTTTAAGCGAAACGATGAAATGGGCGCTGTTCCTTATGCTGCTCGTCGCCTTTGGCATTAAGCTGCCCATCTTCCCGTTCCATACCTGGATGCTCAAGGTGCACACCGAAGCGCCGCCGGCTGTGGTTATGATTCACTCCGGTATCCTGTTGAAAATGGGCGCATACGGCTTGATCCGCTTCGGCATTCTGCTGTTTCCGCAGCAGGCGATGCAGTGGGCCGGCGTACTGGCCGCTTTGGGTGTGATTAATATTTTGTACGGTGCGATTCTTGCTTTTGTGCAAAAGGAGTTCAGGCTGGTTCTGGCTTACTCCAGCATAAGCCACATGGGCATTGTGCTTTTGGGAATCGCAGCATTAAATACGGTCGGAATGCAAGGCGCGGTATTCCAGCTCATCTCTCACGGGCTGATTTCCGCGTTGATGTTCCTCATCGTAGGCAGCATTTACGAGCGGACACATACAACCCGGCTTGATGAGCTTGGAGGCTTGGCCAAAACCGTACCGTTCATTTCGGGCATTCTGCTTGTAGCCGGGATGGCGTCGTTAGGTTTGCCGGGCTTGTCCGGGTTCATCAGTGAGTTTCTGGCATTCTTGGGGCTGTTCGAAACACAAAAAATCATGACGGTTGTCGGAGCTCTTGGTATTATTCTGACGGCAGTTTATGTCCTGAGAGGGGTACTGGCCATCACTTACGGACCGCTCAGAAGCGGGCTGCCGGAGATGCGGGATGCGCGTCTGATCGAGGCGATTCCAATGATTGCGCTGGTCGCTTTTATCGTGGTGCTGGGGATCTATCCAAGCGTATTAAGCGATCCGCTGCATCAAACCGTCAGCAGTTTCAATCAATTCATTCACAGCGTAGCGAAGATGGGGGGTTAGACCGGTGGAACAGATACGTCTTCAAGCCAGCGATTTGATCCTGCTGGCCCCGGAGCTCACGCTAGTCATCGCTGCTGTCGTACTGTCGCTTATCGATTTGTTTCTTCCGAACAAAGCGAGCCGCACATGGCTCGGGTGGCTGTCGCTTGCGAGCATCATCATATCGGCTGTCTTTGTCATTTCCTATCTGAACCCGGCAGAGCCGAAGCAGCTTCTGCAGTTCAGCTACCGGATCGACGATTTCGCGAATATCATGAAGCTGGTGCTGCTTACAGGCGCGGGACTCATCACCTTTATGAGCATCGGCTCGGTGAAAGAAGAAAATATTCCTCACATCGGGGAATTTTATTACTTGCTGTTACCCGCAACGCTTGGCGGAATGATCATGGCCTCTTCGGGGGATTTGATTACGCTCTTCGTGGGATTGGAGCTGCTAAGCATCACCTCCTACATTTTAGTGGCCATGAACAAGAAGAGTATGCAGTCTAACGAAGGAGCTTTTAAGTACCTTGTGCTCGGTGGCATTTCTTCGGCGATCATTTTGTACGGGATGTCGTTTCTTTACGGGATGTCGGGATCCACGACAGTTAGTGAGATCAACGCTGCCTTAGGACAAAGCGCACAGGGGATGCTCCCTCTGATTTACTTGAGCTTCTTCCTTCTAGTGGCGGGCTTTGGCTTTAAGGTAGCGGCGGCTCCGTTTCATATGTGGTCCCCGGATGTATATCAAGGCGCGTCTACACCGGTAACCGCGTTTCTTGCGGTCGTTTCCAAAGCGGCGGCCTTCGCCATCTTGTTCCGGTTGATGTACAACATCTATATGGTCGGGGACTTGATGAGCCTGCCGATTCATCAGGATATTATGACGACCTTGATGGTGGTGGCGGCGGCGGCCATGGTGGTTGGTAATTTCGTCGCTCTGCGCCAGACGCATATGAAACGGCTCATGGCTTACTCCGGAATCGCCAATGCGGGTTATTTGCTCGTTCCCATTGCGATTCAGTTCTCCATGGTGCAATATTCGAACTTTGCCCAGTTTACGTATTACTTGATCGCATACTTGTTCATGAATATCGGTATTTTCGCCGTGATCATGATCATTGAGCGTTCCACGGGCGATGAAGCCCTTAAAGGCCTCGCGGGATTATATTACCGGGCTCCGGGTACGGCGATTGCCGCGGTGCTTGTGGTACTGTCCTTGGCGGGACTTCCTGTAACCGGGGGCTTCTTCGGGAAGCTTTACATTCTGCTGGCGGCGATCTGGACGCAGCATTATTGGCTGGCTGCGGTGATGATCGGCACGAGCATCGTAGCGTATTACTTCTATTTCGGATTCATCCGTCAGATGTTCATGCGCAGCGATTATGAAGCGCGCGAGATTCGTGTGCCGCTTCCACTTGGCATTACGATGTGGCTGTGTGCTGCGGTAAGCGTATTGCTCGGTCTGTTCCCTCAGTGGGTGATAGGCTACATTGAACGCATTTTCTCGCTGACGCAGGATCTGTTCATGTTTTATTAATTGGCATTCGCTTGTCCGTCGAAGCTCGGTTCTCCCTTTATGGGAGGCCGGGCTTTTTATGGTTATGTCTTATTCGTGAACGTTCGCGTCAGGATGTGAATTCCAGTTGCAGGGAATGCGGTTAAAGCTTAGAATGAAATAATGAAGTACGGCATACGAAATCAAAGCAAAGGATTTTGAATGCGATGAATGATATGACTTATAAACATATATTTATAGCATCCTTCCTCAGCCTTGCCTTATTTCTGGCATGCTCGGGGACTACATATGCCGCACAAGCGGATGATCCGTTTTTTGTGAGGCAAACATACTTGCAGCAGATCGGGATGAATCATGTATGGGAAGCGGCGAAGGGGAATGGCGCTCTGACCATAGCGATTGTGGACACGGGAGTTGATCTGGAGCACCCTGATTTAAAACCGAACCTGGTTCCCGGGATGAATCTGATCAATCCGAAGCAGCCTCCGATCGATGACAACGGACACGGTACCAATGTTGCCGGGATTATCGCTGCTGTCGGCAACAATGACCGCGGAATCGCAGGGATGCTTTGGGATGCGCGGATTATGCCCATCAAAGCGCTTGAAGCCGATGGGTCCGGCGGCGAAGCAAGGCTCGGCGAGGGGATTCGTTATGCTGTTGATCACGGAGCCAAAATTGTGGTGCTTTCACTTGGATTGAATAAGTATTCCACTTATATGAGCGATATCGTTCGTTATGCCGAAGAGCGGGATGTGCTCCTGGTTGCAGCTACCGGCAACGAAGGAAACCGGGTGAAATATCCGGCTGCTTATCCGACGGTACTTGCCGTAGGCGGCCTTTCCGCGAACGGAGAAGTGGATCCGAAATCCAATACCGGTCCTGAGGTCGATGTGGTCGCACCATGGGACGTGTTTACAACGGGGCTTTGGGGTACATATGAACCGAAAGACGGCACCTCCATGGCTGCTCCGCAGGTGGCGGCGGCCGCCGCACTGGTATGGTCGCGGCATCCGGAGATGAAGCCTTATCAGATTCGCCAATGGATCCGGCAAACGGCACAAGATTTAGGACCGGAGGGTTGGGATCCGGCCTCGGGCTACGGACTGCTGCGGGTGGATCGGCTGATAACCGAGCCGTATTTGAGCGATATGCACGAGCCTAATAACCGCAAGGATCAAGCTGCAGCGCTATCGATCAGCAAGAAAGTGTCCGCATCCTTCTCGAGCGGAACGGACTCCGATTGGTATTATATCGATGCGTCCTACAACGGAACCGTGAATCTGCGTTTTGACATGGACAGCAGGGTCGGAGTGAATGTGCAGCAGACCGATGTTTCCGGCGTGCTCACCAGCAAAACGGTTCAAGGAGGCCAGACGGTTTCTTTCCCCGTTTCAAAAGGAAGGAGCTATTATCAGCTGCAGTTGAGCGATCGTAACCGTACGGACGAGATCCCTTATCAATTGACGACTTCGTTTGATATCTATCGCGATCCGTATGAGGACAATGACCGTCAATATAAAGCTTATGTCCTGCCCTCCCGCAGTTTTACGATCAAAGGGACGTTTCACCAAAATGATGATGTTGACTGGTTTGAATTTCCCGCTCCGTATTCCGGCTCCATGAGAATCCGTTTGTCAACGGATACCGCGCGTATGGACCCTGTACTGCTGGTTCAAAAGCAGGGAGAGAGATCGATCACGATCGATGCGGCCGATGACGGAGGAACGGAGGTTTACAATATACCGGAAGTGTTCCCCGGCAGCTATTACATACGAGTAACGAATGTCAAGGAATATGCCAACCCTGTAGTAGGGGAGTATACGCTTTCCATCGAATATGACGCCAAGCTGGTCGATCCAAACGAGCCGAATAATCGTTCTTACCAAGCGACGACGGTATCGCTCGATACGCCATATACCGGATTGCTCGATAAACCCGATGATATCGATTGGTTCCAGTTCCGGATTGAGGAAGATAGCTTGGCGCAAATCAGACTTAGTGACATACCTCCATCTGTCATCATATATATGCAATTGTATGACCGATCGATGAATTTGATGGCGGGCTCCATGAATAACGCATCGACGACGGCTCAGGAGTTGTCAGGACGCTTTTCTCCCGGATCATATTACGTAAGGCTGAAATCGAACAAGGCGTTTACGAATCAGATGTATCAGTTTCAGGTCAATGCCAAGCCGCTTACGGGCGGTTATGCCGATATTCGGGGCCATTGGGCGCAGAGTGCGATTACAGGGTTGACTGCGAAGAAAATCATTGACGGTTACGGCGACTATACGTTTCGGCCGAACCGAGCGATTACCAGGGCGGAAGTAACCGCCGTACTGTCGCGCGCGTTCGGCTTATCCAAGGAGCGGACCGGTGCTTTCTCCGATTTGCAGAGGACTCACTGGGCCTACTCTTACATTGCAAGAGCGTACGAGGCTGGGATGATCGACGGGTATCCGGACGGGACCTTTGTACCCGACCAGCCCGTGACCCGGATGGAGATGACGGCGATGCTGGCCCGCAGTATGAATATGACGGGGAAGTACAGGGGGGTGTCGCCTTTTGTTGATGTGGATGAGCGCTATTGGGGGACCGCGATACTGAAGCAGATGAAGGGGGAAGGACTGATCAGCGGTTATGCGGACGGTACTTTCCGGCCGGATCAGCAGGCGACGCGAGCTGAGTTTATCCAGCTTTTATACGATATATTGAATAAATAAAACAAAATATTTTCAACTTATGGTGCAAAAGACCGATTAAC
Organism: Paenibacillus sp. F024; assembly: GCF_057814255.1. Classification (NCBI taxonomy): domain Bacteria; kingdom Bacillati; phylum Bacillota; class Bacilli; order Caryophanales; family Paenibacillaceae; genus Paenibacillus; species Paenibacillus sp. F024. The sequence goes on along the minus strand of NZ_JBVASZ010000020.1, from coordinate 48,722 downwards.
AACGCAAGAACGTGGGTAAAAATGCATGACGAAGCCTCCTGTACCCGAATCGTCCAAGGGTTCAGGAACAGGAGGCGTCGTCTAAATGAGGAGGACCTCCGGTTATGGACTATTTAAATCAAATGAATTCGGCCATGGGGTTGAAGGGTCTGCTGAATATCGCAGTCGTCTTGGTATTCATCGGGGTTTCCTGGTGGGCGTTGCAGGAACTGAAGCTGGAGAGCATCCTCAAAAGGCCGAAAAGCACGCAGGCCAAACTGCTGCAAATCCTGCTCTCTGTCGCTCTTGGATACCAGATCGCCCGGTTCATTATCGACTATCTGGAATGGTCGACATGGTTTTCGGGGATGTTCTGAAGCTCAATTTTTCGAATAACCAAGGAGAATCTTGTCAACAATGGATAGTACAACCGTTGTAAAATCGAACCATGTCACGAATAATATTTTGATTGGCGGAATCAACGAAAATAAACAAAGAGAAACGCGCGGAGGGGGATCATGATGAACAAAATTATCGTCCGCGGCGGCAAGAAGTTAACTGGCAGAGTGAAATTGCACGGTGCCAAGAATGCTGTCCTGCCGATTATCGCAGCCTCTATATTGGGATCCGAAGGAGAAAGCGTGATTCTCGATGCGCCTCCCTTGGACGATGTCCTTGTCATCAACAAAGTCTTGGAAAGCCTGGGTATGGAAGTCGAGTATAAGAATGAAACCATTCGTGTTAATGCGGGCCGTATCGACACATGTGAAGCATCCTACGATCTGGTACGGAAAATGAGGGCCTCCTTTCTTGTCATGGGACCTTTATTGACCCGCATGGGCCAGGCCCGCATATCTCTTCCCGGCGGCTGCGCGATCGGAACGAGGCCGATTGATCAGCATCTGAAAGGCTTTGAAGCTATGGGAGCGGAAATTGAATTGGGCCAAGGTTACATTGAAGCTCGGGTAAGCGGCAGACTGAAGGGTGCGAAGGTGTACTTGGACGTTGCAAGCGTAGGCGCCACGGAGAATATCATGATGGCTGCAACGCTTGCCGATGGAACGACGCTGATTGAGAATGCCGCCAAGGAACCGGAGATCGTAGACCTAGCGAATTATTTGAATGCCATGGGCGCGAAAATTCGCGGCGCAGGGACTGGAATCATCCGCATCGACGGTGTGGATCGACTGAAGGGTGCCGTTCATACTGTGATTCCGGATCGCATTGAAGCAGGTACATATATGATTGCTGCGGCGATTACTCGTAGTGACCTGTATATTGAAGGAGCGATCGGAGACCATCTGCGTCCGGTCATTTCCAAATTGCAGGAGATGGGTATACAAATCATGGAGGATGAGAACGGGATTCGGGTGTATACCGACCGTCCGCTTCGTGCGGTAGACGTCAAGACTCTGCCGTACCCCGGTTTTCCGACCGACATGCAGTCTCAAATGATGGCGCTGCTGCTGACGGCTGACGGAACGAGCCTGGTAACCGAAACGGTATTTGAGAACCGATTCATGCATGTAGAAGAAATGGCGCGTATGAATGCGCAGATCAAGGTGGAAGGACGAACCGCTGTGATCAGCGGCGGCGCCCGGCTTCAAGGTGCGAAGGTATGCGCAACGGATCTGCGTGCAGGCGCAGCGTTAATCCTGGCTGCACTGGCCGCGGAGGGAGAAACGGAAATCACCGGTCTTCACCATATTGATCGCGGATATGTGGATATTACCGAGAAGCTCAGCCGTCTCGGGGCGGATATCAAGCGGCTGCCCATCGAGATTGTGGAGACCGAAACAGTGGAGGAACCTGTCCCGCTGTTCGCTGTACAACCAAGCATGGCATAAGGAACAGAAGAGAACCGACTCTTTTCAGAATCGCGAGGAGAGGAGGTTCTCTTCTTTTTGTTCTATTCTATCTTTTGTTTTCATAAGATGATGTTACCTGCAGCAGCAGTTAACGAGATTCGAAAGCCGAGGACAAAAGATGGAGGAACAGCAAGATGAAGTACAAGCTTATCCGGCCACAGAAATCATGGATTCGCTGGTTCGCCGTATGGCTGGCCAGCTTTACGGCAGTCGTTGTGCTCGTACCGGCGCTGCTCGTTCGAACGTTACCCGCAAACGAGCCGATACCGGATGCGGCGGGCCAAAAGGAAAGCTTGGAAGTCACCGGTCAGGGGCAAACGCCTTGGATTCCCGTCTACTTGTCCAAGGAGAAGAGAACCGAAATGGTAAGTTTGGAGCAGTATGTAAGGGGCGTGGTTGCCGCTGAAATGCCTATGGAATTCGAGCTTGAAGCGCTCAAGGCTCAGGCCATGGCGGCGCGTACGTATATTATACGCCGACTCTTGGATGGGGATCAGAGCCATGTGCCGGTTCCGGAGGCTATGGTCACGGATACGACCGCACATCAGGCTTATGTAACAGACCAGGAACTAAAGCAGCGGTGGGGCGAGGAAAACTATGTCTCTTACATGGAGAAGCTGAACCGTGCCGTAACGGAAACGAAGGATATCATTTTAACGTATCAAGGACAGCCGATTGAAGCCAGCTTCTTCTCAACCAGCAACGGCTATACGGAAAATTCAGAAGACTATTGGAATGTGGCGCTTCCTTATCTGCGAAGCGTAGCCAGTCCATGGGATGCCGAGCTGTCCCCAAAGTACAAAGAGACGATGGTCCTGACGGGTAAAGAGCTGCAGCGCATGCTGGGACTCCCTTCGGCTATACCGGTATCGTCGGGCAAAGCATCCTCCATAAGGGTTATTGAGCGAAGCGCCGGGAACCGGATCAAAAAGCTGTCTATTAATGGAAAGCTGTTTACGGGCCGGGAGGTGCGTGAGAAGCTTGGGCTGAATTCCAGCCAGTTTCAATGGCATTATGCAAACGGCAAATGGGAGATTACCACCTTTGGTTATGGCCACGGAGTCGGAATGAGCCAGTGGGGCGCCAATGGAATGGCTAAGGAATCCCGCAAAGCGGAGGACATCGTCAAGTATTATTATACGGGCATAGAGCTTGGCAAAGCATCGAATCTATTGAAAGACAAAAGTTTCTAAAAAATAGGTTTTCCCGCGTATAAATCTCGCGAACCTGGCAAGAATGGTTAGCGAGGTGATATACATATGAGTGAACAAAAAAGAGATTTGCCAAAACAAGAAGAAGCTCCTAAATCGATCGAAGGAGCGAAAAACAGATCAGCTTCATCCTGGAAAAGATTGCTCGCCAAAAAGTGGGTATTTCCGGCAATGTACATGGCAGCAGCGGCAATCATTTTAACCGTCATGTGGATGTACCAGGGAGCGGGGACGATGACATCTGACAAAATCAGCCCCGATTCGACCCAATCCGGTACCGTCACAGACAGCGTTACAGGTCAGGATGCCGTAGCCACCAATGCCAATCAGGAAACGATGCAGTGGCCGTTTAAAGACAAGAATGAGCTGGATGTCGTCCTCCCGTTTTTTGACAACAAGGCTGCAAACGAAGTAAGACAAGCGGCTATGGTAGAGTACGGTGATACATTCACGCCGCACATCGGGATGGACTTTGCCAGACCGGACAATCAAACGTTTGACGTGATGGCTGTCATGAGCGGCAAGGTTAGCGCCGTACAGAAGGATCCGATTGTAGGCCATCTCGTTGAGATTACGCACAGCAACGGTCTGGTTTCTGTTTACCAAAGCTTGTCCGAAGTGAATGTGGCCAAAGACGCGGAAGTGAAAAAGGGCGATGTGATCGCTAAAGCGGGCCGCAACGAGCTGGAGAAGGAGCAAGGCGTGCATCTACATTTTGAATTGCGCCAAGGTCAAGGCGGACCGGCTGTGAATCCGGAAAGCTATATTACGGAGTAATAAGAAAATCGTGTATTTTCGAAGGCAGGGGAAAACCATCTCTCCTGCTTTTTTTGCGATTGCACAACAGCTTGTCTTTATGAAAAAGAGGCTTGTCCTTGAAAATAAATGTGTTCAGCGGGCTTGTCAGGTCCGTGAAACAAAGAATATAAGTGCACACCCCTCATATAATGTACCAAACTAACTCGAGTAGGGAGGCGAGGGGAGTGCACGATTACATCAAAGAGCGAACCATTAAGATTGGCCGCTGCCTGGTGGAAACCAAGCATACGGTTCGCACCATTGCAAAAGAGTTTGGCGTTTCCAAGAGTACGGTGCACAAGGACTTAACGGAGCGCTTGCCGGAAATCAATCCGGAACTGGCCAATCAGGTGAAGCACATATTGGAATACCACAAATCGATTCGTCACCTTCGCGGTGGGGAAGCGACCAAGATCAAGTACCGCAAAACCCGCAGCCCGAAGGCGCAAGAGAAGCTGGTCACTGTAAAATGAAGTGAGGCACCTGCATGCGGCTCCAGGACACTGCAGCTAAAGCAATCGGCACATGCAGACACTTTCCCGGCCGTACCGTGAGCGGCACGGAGGCGGCGGATGACGGCTATGTTTTCTCATCCGGATGCCCTAGTGTACTGACGGTACGATTTCACTCCCGAACCGATGAGAAATGAAGCGATATTTGTCGAAAAATCTGGGAACAAAAAGAGGAATTTTCAATCTCATGGCGAAATTACCTAAGTAACGTATATTATAGGAGTGCCGCTTCTTATATGAGATGGACGGTTGGCAGGGAGGATTATTTGGATGTTAAGCAAGGATATCGGCATAGATCTGGGGACTGCGAACGTCCTGATTCATGTGAAAGGGCGGGGTGTAGTCCTGGATGAGCCGTCCGTCGTTGCCATTGAGAGCGATACGAAACGGGTGCTGGCTGTCGGGGAAGAAGCCCGCCGCATGGTCGGGAGGACGCCTGGCAATATTATTGCCATTCGCCCGCTTAGGGATGGCGTCATCGCCGACTTTGAAATTACCGAAATGATGCTCAAATATTTCATTAATAAAGTGGGAGGCAGGAAGTGGTACAGTCATCCCCGCATCTTGATTTGTGCTCCGACCAATATCACCTCCGTGGAGCAAAAGGCGATCCGGGAAGCAGCCGAGCGAAGCGGAGCTCGTGAAGTGTTCTTAGAAGAGGAACCCAAGGCGGCAGCCATTGGTGCGGGCATGGATATTTTTCAACCGAGCGGAAACATGGTAGTCGATATTGGCGGAGGGACGACGGACGTGGCGGTTTTGTCGATGGGTGACGTCGTCACCGCCTCTTCAATTAAAATTGCAGGGGACAAGTTTGACTCTGCCATTATGAAGTATATCAAGAGCAAGTATAAGCTTTTAATCGGTGAACGGACAAGCGAGGATATCAAAATCCGCATTGGAACGGTACATCCGGACGGACTGAAAGAAACGATGGACATCCGCGGCAGAGATATGGTAAGCGGACTGCCGCAGACGATTACGATTAACTCACATGAAATTCAGGAAGCCCTGTGGGAGCCGGTATCTTCCATTGTAGCGGCAGCCAAGAGCGTGTTGGAACGAACGCCTCCGGAACTGTCGGCAGATATTATCGATCGCGGCGTCATCCTGACAGGCGGGGGCGCCATGCTGCACGGAATCGACCAGCTGCTGGCCGAAGAGCTCAAGGTGCCGGTTTTGATTGCTGAAGATCCGATGCATTGTGTAGTTAAGGGTACCGGGATTATGTTGGACAACCTGGATAAGGTATCGAAACGAAAATTTTAGTGATTCAGACCTTGTAGGAGGCTAGGAAACCATGTTAAGAGGCTTGTACACCGCCGCATCCGGCATGATTGCCCAACAGCGTAAACATGATATTGTTACGAATAACATCGCGAATATCAATACGCCGGGCTTCAAGGGAGGCAATGGGATTAACCGTTCATTTCCTGAAATTTTAATCTCACGGGTGCGAAACGGGGAGGGCGAGCCTGGTTCCGTGTCCCTAGGCAGGTTAAATACCGGCGTTTTGGCCGAGGAGAATGTATCTCTGCACGCACAGGGAGACCTTCAAGAAACGAACAACCCGTTTGATTTTGCCCTGGTTTCAAATATTCAGGTGCCGGGCGCCGTCTTTGACAGCTCTGGTAAATATGTGGATGCGGACGGCCAGCGTGTCATTCAGCCGCAGGCGTTTTTTACGATATTGAACGCGGCAGGCGAGGAACGCTATTCATTGAACGGTAAATTTTCTCTTGATGCGAACGGTCAAATGATCGATTCCGAGGGGAATCAAGTGCTGGGGCGGGATGGACAACCTATCGTTCTTGTAGAGCCGGGAACGGGAACTCCAGTTACGAATTTTCGTATTATGCGGTCCGGACAGTTTACGAATGCGGATGGTCTGCCGCTGCTTGGAGCAAACGGCCAGCCGCTGACCCTGATGATTACCCGTGTGGAGGATCCCAATCAGCTGATCCGTGAAGGCAATGGATTATATCGGTTGGGTCCCGACGCTCAGGGCGGCTTTCGTCCGATCAATGGGGATGATCAGGTGGAGGTGCGTCAAGGCTACATCGAGCGTTCCAATGTGGACACGGGTCAGTCCATGGTCGATATGATGGCCGCTTTGCGAGCCTATGAAGCGAATCAGAAGATGGTTCAATTTTACGATAGAAGCATGGAAAAGGCCGTCAATGAAGTTGGACGGGTTTAGGAGGTAGCACATGAACAACTCCATGATTAAATCGTCGGTATCGATGCACGCGCTGCAGCAGAAGCTCGATTTGATAGCCAACAATATCGCCAACGTGAATACGACCGGCTACAAACGGCGCGAAGCTTCCTTTCAAGATGTGCTCACCAGCATACAGCAGCAGCCGCAGGGCTTCCAAAGAGAAGGACGGCTTACACCGCTTGGATATAACCAAGGGTGGGGAGCCAAGCTCGTTGCGGCGCAACTGAACCTGTCCCAAGGCTCTCTGCAGGCTACCGATAGCCCGCTGGATACGGCTGTTGAAGGCAGCGGCTTGTTCGAGATTTCCACCATTACTCTGGATGCCGATAATAATCCGGTGCAAAACATGAGATGGACCCGCAATGGCGCCTTTGAGCTGTCTCCTTCAGCGGACCCGCAGGACCCGGATAATATGTTCTTGACTACGAAAGACGGCCACTATGTGATGGGAGCCGATGATAATCCGATACGCGTACCGATCAACCATCGAATCCAAATTGGGCCGGATGGCATGATCATGGCTTACAATGAGACGGATCCAGGAGCAGCTCCCATTGAAGCAGGTCAGATCAAATTGGTGCGTGTCGTTCGTCCCCAATTATTGCAGCAGCTGGGAGATAATCTTTACGGACTGCCGGGCAACATAACGCCGGCTCAGCAAGAGGAGATTCTGCAAACCGTTACCGCTGCGAATAATGCGGTGGATCCCATTACCATCCGACAAGGCTTCCTGGAACAATCCAACGTCAATTTAGCCGATGAGATGACGGAGCTGATGACGGTACAGAGGGCGTTTCAATTAAATTCCCGGGCGGTCAGCTCTTCCGATCAAATGATGAACCTGGCTAACAGTTTGCGTGGCTAGCGGCAATACGTAAAGTGAGGTTGGTAACTTGAGCAAACCCCCAAAAGAGACGTCTGAGGAAACGAAAAAGCGGAATCCAACGGTCCGCCGGATCATCAGATGGACTTGGTTCCCTCTTACTTGTGCGGCAGCGCTCGTGATAGGGCTTACGATTGGTTATGTATATATTGGTAAGCAGAGCTTGCATGATGTGTTTGATGTCAATACTTGGCGTCACATCTTCGATCTCATATTTTCCGATTCTTGAACTCCCTAAGAGGGAGTTTTATTTTTTTATTCATAACGGTATAATGTATGGATGAGAAAGAATGCAGAGAGAACGATAACGAACAGTGCCGGTCTGGCCTGAGTATCTGGAGGGGGAACACCTGTTGTTGTGGAACTTGCCCAATATCCTAACACTATGCCGGTTTGTTCTGATTCCGGTTTACTTGGTTGTGTTTGGGGCTGGTTACATTAAGTCAGCTTTTTTTGTACTTCTGGTTGCCGGACTGACCGACGTGCTGGATGGTTATATTGCGCGCAAACGCAAGCTGGTTACGCCGCTTGGCAGCATGCTGGATCCTCTCGCAGACAAATTGATGATGATTACCGTGATTTTGTCATTGGTGTTTTCCCAGATGATTTCTTGGCAGGCTGCGGCGGCCATATTTTTAAGGGATGCAGGGATGATCGTCGGTTCCGCGTTTTTCCATTTCCGAGGAAAAAAGACGGTGCCTGCCAATGCATTGGGCAAGCTGACCACGGTCCTGTATTACGTGGCCATTTTGTTTATCGTTTTTGAGCTCCCGTACGCCCATGCTTATTTGTGGTTTGTTATTACGGTTTCTTTGGTTACTGCGGTGATTTATGTTCTACAGTTTTATTTACTAAACCAAAGGAGTTTAAAAGCCGATTGACCTGTTTAAAAAGAGCTTATGTCAAGGCCTGCCGGATGCGGCAATCCTGAACATAAGCTCCCTTATATCAACCTTCATTACTGCAGATCATGAAGGGACATTATTAGTTTGAGTTAAATGGAGTTAACTTATACCATGTGAAAGGAGCATCCATTTTGTTAGATGCCGTACAAATCCAAGAAATTATTCCTCACCGCTACCCGTTCCTATTGGTGGACCGAATTTTGGAGGTCGAGCCCGGCGTAAGAGCCACCGGTATCAAAAACGTAACGATGAACGAACCCTTTTTTCCGGGACATTTTCCAGGGTACCCCGTCATGCCGGGTGTGCTGATTGTGGAGGCATTGGCTCAGGTTGGCTGTGTCGCGATGCTGATGGTGGAAGCCAATCGCGGAAAACTTGGCTTTTTTGCAGGAATTGATAACTTCCGGTTCCGCGGACAGGTGGTTCCCGGGGATACGTTAACCTTGGAGGTGGTCATCACCCGCTTAAAAGGAAGCATCGGCAAGGGTCAGGCCACGGCCAAAGTCGGGGACAAGGTGGTGGCGGAAGGGGAGTTAATGTTTGCTCTAGGAGACAGAGAATAAGACCGATCATATTTCACATTCATACATAAAACCATGGTGGAGGAGACGGAACGATGAATTCTCAAACGCGAGTGCAGGAGCAATATGAGCTTTGGTTAAATGATGAGGCTGTCGACGCAGAGACAAAAGAAGAGCTTCGCTCGATTTCGGGAGACCCGAAGGAAGTCGAGGATCGGTTTTACCGCGACCTTGAGTTCGGTACAGGCGGACTTCGGGGTGTAATCGGAGCGGGAACGAACCGGATGAACGTTTATACGGTAGCGCGGGCCACGCAAGGGTTGGCTCAGTTTCTGCTGAAATCCGGTAAAGAAGCTCCATCGGCCGTCATTGCTTATGATTCAAGGAATCAATCTCCCGAATTCGCGCTTGAAACTGCCAAGGTGCTTGCAGGTAACGGAATCAAGGCTTATTTATTTGAGTCGCTGCGCACGACGCCGGAGCTGTCTTTTGCCGTACGTTATTTGAACGCCGACGCGGGGGTAGTCATTACCGCCAGTCATAATCCACCTGAATACAACGGGTTTAAAGTATATGGAAACGATGGAGGGCAGCTTGTTCCGCATGAGGCGGAGCAGGTCATTGACGAAGTTCGCAGCGTAGCGTCGTTTGCCTCTGTGAAGAGAAGCTCACGGGCGGATGCAGAGAGAGCCGGGCTGCTGGAATGGATTGGGGAAGCGGTGGATGAAGCGTATATTAGTGCGGTTACCGCCGTTAGTCTAAATTCCGAGTTGGTAAGGCAAATGAGCGATGATTTCCGTATCGTTTATACACCGTTGCATGGCGCGGGGAATTTGGCTGTACGTGCCGCATTGGGAGCCATAGGGTTCGAGCAAGTCCATGTGGTGGCGGAACAGGAAAAGCCGGACGCGAATTTTTCTACGGTGAAGTCGCCCAACCCGGAGGAACGGGAAGCCTTCACGCTGGCCATCGCCGAAGGCAAGAGGATCGACGCGGACATTCTCATCGGCACAGACCCCGATTGCGATCGAATGGGGGCCGTGGTTAAGGACGCGAGCGGGGAATATTTCGTTCTCAGCGGCAACCAATCGGGCGCGATTATGGTCGATTACCTGCTGGGCCGCTTGCAGGAACGGGGAGAGCTGGCGGCTGATGGCGTCGTTGTCAAAACGATTGTGACAAGCGAGATGGGCGCAGTCATTGCGGAGCATTACGGAGCGAAGGTGCTGAATACGCTGACCGGCTTTAAATATATCGGCGAGAAAATGACGCAGTTCGAACAAAGCGGAGAGGCCACATTCTTGTTTGGCTTTGAGGAAAGCTACGGCTACCTTGCGGGCACCTACGCCCGTGATAAGGACGCCGTCATCGCATCCATGCTGATCTGTGAAGCTGCAGCTTATTACAAAAGCAAAGGCAAGACGCTCTATGATGTTCTTCAAGAGTTATATGAGCGGCACGGATATTTTATGGAAAAGCTGGAAGCCCGAACGCTCAAGGGCAAAGACGGCGTAGAGAAGATTCAAGGCATTATGGAAGATTGGCGGAAGCAGCCGCCTGCTGAATTAAATGGGCTTCAAGTGACGAAGGTGGAGGATTTCTCACAGGGTTTATATGGGCTTCCCGTAGAGAATGTACTGAAATACACCTTGGAGGACGATTCGTGGTTCTGCTTGCGCCCGTCGGGTACGGAGCCCAAGATCAAGGTTTACTTCGCTGTTCGCGGTACCTCTGCGCAGGGCGCTTCGGATGCGATCGATAAGCTTGTCCAGACCGTCATGTCCCGCGTGGACCATCACTAACTTTGGGAGCTGACAGCATTGAAGGAAAGGTACATGAAGTGGAATCAATTGGTGTTGAAAGGACTGTGGTGGCTGGTTATCCTTGGGATGCTGGCCTCCATTCCCATCGTTTATCAGCGTCATCAAACGGAGCAGCAATCCGGACGCAAGGTAGAGTTTGTCATGGACTATCGCGACTTGCTCGAAATTTCCGACACCCAGACGGACCCGCGTAAATTCGTGAATGACCAGCTTCTCAAGCTGAAGCAGCATGGCGTGGGAAGTATGGCGGTATATGAAGCGACTTTGAGTGAGCTGAAGCTCAGCCGCCGGATTGAGGCGCTTTCCTCTCGCGACGCCGCTGCGCTCATGCAAGCTCCGTTTTCTACAGGTGAGAACTTTACGTATATTTTGTTTACGGAGGCGGGTTCGCAGAGCCGGCTTCAGCCGCTGATCGAGCGAACATTCTCTGATTTGGGTGTGAGGACCAGACCGTGGAGCTTCAAGAATCAGCCTGGCATGATCATTGAAATGGCAATGGATGAGGCGCTGCTCAAAACCATGGATCCCGACCCTATTACGCTTCAAATGCTCAAGGATGAGGGTTTTTCCATTGTCGTTCGCATGTCCAACCGCCGTCCTTTTGATACAAACCGTATGGATGCTCTGCTTGCGGAGCTGAGGAAGCTAGGCGTTAAGCGGTTTATTGTGGACGGTGAAACCGTGCCTGGATTTATCAGCGAGAAGGACACAACGAATTTGGACAAGATGGGCGAGCTGATGCGCAAGCACGGGATAGGGCTTGCCGCCATCGAACTGCAAAAGACGGAGCAAAAGGGCTTTGCCGGCTTGGCCAAACGAATCCATCATAATGTAGTAAGACTTCATTCTTTTACGGAGACCGATGCTCAGAAGCTGACGGAGAATTTGTCCGAGGAAGAATTGAATGGGCGTATACAGGGCGTAGCGGACCGGTTTGTTCTTGCGGTGAAGGACCGTAACATCCGGATGGTATTCCTGAATGCCCGTGCTGTAAAAAATCTGGACAAAGGCCAAATTTTGTACCCGCTTGATTCGATCTATGCCGCTTTAGACGGTTCTGACGGCGCCATTGGGCGCATTCAAGCAGCGGGCTATACCATGGGACAGGCGCAAGCCTTCCAATATGTATACTCTGAGTGGCAAAATGCCGCAAAGGTTCTGGTGTGGGCAGGGAGCGTCGCTTTGATTGCACTCACGATCGCTTTTTTTGTGCCTGAGCTGGCCTTGGCTTTGTTTATACTCGGTATGTTAGGCTCCGCAGGATTACTTGTGCTTAGCACCAGCCTATTTGCGCAGGCCTTGGCTTTGGGTGCCGGAACCTGTGCGCCGACACTTGCGATTATGATGGCCATCCGTGCCTGCCGGGAAAAGCGGGAACGGCCGGAAGGGTCGAGAATCGGTTTTGCCCTGATTCTGCTCCTGCGAACGACGTTGGTTTCCGCCATCGGAATTCTCTTTATTGTAAGTATGCTGAATCAGATCACCTATATGCTGGTCCTGCAGCAGTTCCGTGGAGTCAGCGTGCTGCACTTGGCTCCGATCGTATTGGCAGGCGCGTATTGGCTGCTGTTTAGCGAGAAAATGACTTACAAGGAGCGCATCGATCGCGGTCGCAGCATTCTAACCTCAAACATTAGTGTACTTTGGGTCATTGCAGCCGCGGTGATCGCAGCTGCAGGCTTTTATTATTTGTCCCGGACGGGGAATGAGGGGCAAGCTTCCGCACTGGAGAGATATTTCCGGTCCTTCTTGGAAAACACGCTGGGTGTTCGCCCGCGGACGAAGGAATTCCTGATTTCACACCCGCTGTTTTTACTCGGAGCCTATCTCAGCTATAAATACCGGAGCGGGCTGCTGTTGATTCTGGCCGGTGTGATTGGACAAGCTTCCGTAGTCGATACGTTCGCTCATCTGCATACACCGCTGATGATTTCATCCATTCGCGTCGTATACGGTCTGGCTTTCGGAGCATTGATCGGAATTGGTTTTATTGCACTGTGGGAAATTGTGGCAAGGAGTTGGCAACGGTGGAGACCTCGGTTAAACGTATAGCGATATCAGGTTATTACGGATTCAACAATAGCGGTGACGAGGCTGTGCTTCAATCGATTCTGCTGGCTCTACAGGAACAAGGAGAACGACAGGGCGTAACTTTTGTCCCTGTCGTTTTGTCCGTGAATCCGGAGGAGACGTCCCGGACGTATGGAGTGGAAGCCGTTCACCGGATGAAGCCCAAGGAGGTTTGGCGGGCATTACGGAACGCCGATGGGCTGATCAGCGGCGGCGGAAGCTTGCTGCAGGATGAGACGAGCCCCAAGACGATTCCTTACTATATTGCCGTCATGCGTTTGGCGCAGTGGATGGGCAAGCCTGTATTTGTTTACTCCCAGGGGATCGGGCCGGTGCATCGCAAGTTCTTTTTTGGATGGATTCGATCGGCCTTTCAGCGAAGCTCGTTTGTTACGGTAAGGGATGAGGAATCCAAAGCCTTGCTGGGCAGGATGGGAATATCGCCGTCGGATGTGGAAGTGGTGCCGGACCCGGTAATGGGCCTGCCTATGCGCGGGCAACCCACACAAACGTCAGGAGATGAAGCGAAACCTGTTATTGGGGTTTCCGTCCGGTTTTGGAATGAGGACCGTTCCGAGCTTAAGGCGGTGGCGAAGGCTCTTCAGCTCGTACTGGATAAAACCGATGCGGTGGTCCGCTTTCTTCCGTTCCATCTCCCTTCAGACGAGAAAGCTTCTTTGTATGTGATGGAGCAGATGGGGGGAATCTACAAAGAGCGGCTTACGGTTGCGCACAATGTTACTCATCCCCAGGATATGCTGGCGGAGGTGGCGGCTTGTCAGGCTCTGCTAGGGATGCGGCTTCACTCTCTGATCTACGCAGCCAGCCAATACGTTCCTGTGATCGGGCTTTCTTATGACCCAAAGATCGATCAGTTTTTGAACCGACTCGACATGAAATCGGCCAGCAGCACCAAGCAGCCCCGAGCCGAAGATTTGGCTCAAGAAGCGTTGGGAATGCTTGTTCAAGGAGCTTCATGGAAACGGGATAAGGGACAGGCGATCGAAAGGCTGAAGATCGCAGCCGGTCGTCCGGCTGAGCGTATTGCATCATTTTTTGCTAAAGGACGGGGGATGTAGTGAGTTTTCCCAAAGTAACCATTTTTGGTGTACCCATTTCGAAAATGAACATGAGCGATACGGTAGCATATTTAAGTCAGGTCATCGCTCGACGCGAGCCGCATCAGATTATTACGGCTAATCCGATTATGGTCATGACCGCGCTTGAGCATCCGGATTATATGAAGATGATGAAAGAAGCGGAGTTGGTCGTCCCCGACGGCGCGGGCGTGGTTTGGGCTTCCGGCTATGTCGGCAATCCGGTCGCTGAACGCGTAGCAGGGTTCGATCTGATTCAAGAATTGATGAAAGCGGGCGAAAAGCAGGACTGGAAAGTATACCTGGTCGGCGCTTCCCCTGAAGTTATTGAAGCCGCGGCGGCCCGTTTGCAGGACTTGTATCCGGGAATCAAGCTTGTAGGTTTCAGGGACGGTTTTTTTGGTGAAAAAGAAGACACCGAGGTCATTGAGGCTATTCGTGCCGCGGCACCGGATATTTTGTTGGTAGGCCGGTCGGCGGACAAACAAGAGCCATGGATTGCCAAATATAAGAATCAGTTGGCCGTACCTGTCATGATGGGTGTCGGAGGAAGCTTTGACGTATTGTCGGGAAAATTAAAGCGTGCTCCGGTGCTGTTCCAAAAGTTGAGACTGGAATGGTTCTATCGGCTGCTGCAAGAGCCTTGGCGGTATAAAAGAATGCTTGTGCTGCCGAAATTCGCAATGAAAGTCGTCCGTGAAAAAGAAAATGTGCAGAAACCTTAACCAGAACTGTGAAAACAACCTGAAAACCACCTAAACGGCACAAAATTGGCAGTGGTATTTCCAATGTCATCAGAGTATAATTTGGAGTGTTTGGGGTTTTCATAGAAAAAGGGGCTGTGAACATACACATGAATTTGTTATACGGAATCGGCTTTTTCGCTGCATTAATCATCGCGCTGCTTATGACGCCGCTAGTGAAACGCTTTGCTTTCTGGGTCGGGGCCGTTGATGCGCCGAATCACCGCAAGGTACATAGCCGTATTATGCCGCGATTGGGCGGACTGGCCATATTTGTTGCATTTATTGGTGCTTATTTTGTGATTTCACCGGCTATCGATTCGTTAAAGAATGACGTCGTATTCGGCTTGCTGGTCGGAGGTGCGATCGTTGTCCTGATCGGCGCGTTTGACGACCGCTTTGACTTATCGCCGAAAATTAAGCTGCTGGGTCAAATATTGGCTGCCTGCGTCGTTGTTTATTCGGGTGTGACGATCGAGCTCGTCAATGTGCCGTTTGGGGACGGAGCCATCTCTCTATCGTGGCTATCCGTACCGTTGACGATCTTCTGGATCGTAGGCGTAACCAATGCCATCAATCTGATTGACGGGCTGGATGGCTTATCTGCCGGAGTATCGGGTATTGCGACAACGACCATCCTGGTGCTTGCTTTAATGATGGGAAATACAACGGTGGTTCTGCTATGTGTGGCCCTACTGGGCAGTATCGCAGGCTTCCTGTTCTACAACTTCCACCCGGCAAAAATTTTCATGGGCGACTCCGGCGCACTGTTTCTCGGCTTCTGCTTGGCTACGTTATCCGTACTTGGCTTTAAACAAGCCACGGTGGTCTCCTTGCTTGTTCCAATCATGATTTTGGGCGTGCCGCTATCCGATACCTTCTTCGCTATCCTGCGGCGTTGGGTGAACAATCTGCCGATTTCGGTTGCGGACAAAAGCCATCTGCACCATTGTCTTTTGCAGCTTGGCTTCAGCCATCGTACTACGGTATTGATCATTTACGGCATTGCCCTTGTATTCGGATCTTCAGCGGTTTTGCTATCCTATATGTCAGAGCAGCAAACGCTTTGGGGAGCGGTGATTCTCGTTGCCGTGCTGCTTTGCATTTTGATTCTCGGAGCGGAAGCCATCGGCATTATCAGCAAGACGAAAAAACCGGTGCTTAAATTTTTAAATAAAGTCCGTATGAAGACTATGCAGCTGAGCGATCGCTCGCGTGTATCGAAATAAGAATAATCGACATAGAAATCCCAGGCCATAACGGTCTGGGATTTTCCGTGTTTCAGTTTTTTGTACCCCATCTATAACATTATTGTTTTTTCAAGCCGATAACAAAGATACATACTGCTGTTTGGGAATGTTTATCACTCATGCATGTCCTCAATAAAAAGGAGGTATATCAAGAGAAGAAACAAGGTAGCTCATTCCCGTCGATAACCCATTTATCATACATAAGGAGGAAAACCTGTTGAAACAAATGAAGAACCGATTCATCAGTATCTTTGTTATCATGGCTATGCTGGCTTCGATGATGATCCCGCTGACCGTTGCCGCTGCGACAAACTTGAAGGTTAAAGGCTTCAGCACTTCTGCAAGCGCCCCTACGCCGGTAACCAGCGAATATGTGGATATCACCGTGGAAGTGGACAATATTGACGATTCGGAAATTTCAAGTATTTATTATGAAATTGAGAATTTGAGCACGAATCCCGGTGCGCCGGTAGAAAACAGAACCAACAAAGGGATTAGAAGCCCGAATTCGAATTACGAAATTATTTTTAGTAATGTACGATTGACGGAAGGGACAAATAAAATCACGTTCTACACGGGAGACGTAAGCCGACTCGCTTCTCAGCCAGCTTATATCACATTTACTCCTACGACAAACATTACGGATTTGAGATTTAATCAGGTTCCTTTGGATGACAATGCGATGTATCCGCAGGATCCTACCCAAACAGCCTATACCATTACAGGTAAATCGCCGAATGCGACGACCGTACAGGGATACTTGTTGGGACAATCCAATCCGATTACCGCATATCGCAGCAACAACGGAGACTTTACCTTCATCCCTAGCCGTAATAGCGACTTCAATATGCAGGCGGGGGACAATATATTTAAAATTGTTGCGAGTAACAATACGAATTCGTATACACTGACACGGCATTTTGTTTTTAATGACGGCGGTCCTTTTTTGTACGAAGGAGCCATTCAATCGACTACCGCAGGTGCACCGGTCCAAAAGCTGATTAACGATCCTTTACCTCAAGTGGACCAACTGTCGGCTTATTTGACTGGAAAAATGAAAGTTGACTTGGAACCGGGATCCACTACGGTAACCAAGTATGTGTATGCCGAAATTCAAGTGGTGGGCGGATCGAAGACTACCGTTCATTTCACAGGGCCGTCGGCGCTGACTACACTTTCGACCACCTCCTATTATAAGATATTTGATCTGGGATCCGTTGATCTGGCGTTAGCAGCGAATCGGAAGCAAACCATTATTGTCACTTTCTATACCGGTACCGGTCTGATCGGTCAGGTGCCCAAGCAAACGTTTCATTTTAACTATTTTGACCCGACTGCCCCTTATGTCACCAAGGTGAACAAGATTCTGGGCAATGATGCTTTGGGAGTGCCCATTGAAGTATCGCTGAATGAGAACGGCGGAAATGAAATCAATGAGCTTCCTTCGGAATTTTTCGCGTACACGACTAACGTCGATCCTGCCACAGGAACGGTGGTGGCTAATGTAGCGGGCTCAGCTGCCACATTCACTGCAGCACACGTTGCTACTGTAGGCAATGAGGAAAAGTGGAAGTTCCAAATTAGCGGAATAAGGGACGGAAATTCGACATTAAGTGTCGTTCCTGACGGGGACAGCAACGGGCGAATGGATTTTCCAATCACGATCACCAGCACGCCTTATTTAATTCCAATTAACTTCCATAATAATATGATGATTAAAAACGCGGCGCTGGATACGCCGGCATGTACCGTTGGGGGTACGCCGGGCACCGCTTGTTTGCAAGCGCGCGTGATGAATCTGCCTTCGTCCGAATATCCGAATATTAAGGTAACCGTGAACGGCAGAACGGCTAATTTAGCCGCAGCTGATTTCCCTAACAACGATTCAACGATGATGCTTGATTTAGGAGCGGCACGAACCTGGACTCCGGCTCTGCCTGCAGGGGAAGCTTTAATTGTTGAGGGAAGAAATTCGGTAAAATTCAGTCTGAGCCTTAACGGAACAGTCGTGACAACGGCACAGTATGAAATTTTCAAGTTCACGCTGCCTACTCCTGCCTTTATAGGGGACATTTTGCCTAACCCGTTGGATAAATTCACAAAAGCTCAGACACCGGATAAATATGTTACGAATGCTTCCGAGGTATCTTTTGTGGGACGGTTCACGAATGCGGATACGATTCGAATGAATGTGCGCAAGACAGATGCCCAAGGGAACCCTGTTCTGACTTTTGATGCTCGTTCAGGTCCCGGCTGGGGCTATCCCAGTTCCCCGGCTAGCGGACAGGTCCAATATTTAAATATCAATACCTCCACCGGCGGCTTCACAACGAATCCCGTTTCACTTCCGTTTAACGGCGACGTGGTTTTTGAATTCTTGATTTCGAATAATACGGGAATTACCGAGACGCGGACGATTACGATATCCCGTGAGCCGGTGCCGTACCGGGTTATTTTACCTAACCTGATTCAGGTCGGTAACCAGCAGCAAGCAAACATCAACGGCAATTTTGTTGATATTAAATTAGAGGCTGAAAATGCGGACAGTGTTACGTTCGGAAAAAATGATGTGGTCCGGAGCAAAATTGATCCAGCGGATAACAAGCCCTACTTTTATTATCGTTACCAAAATTTAAAAACAGGTAAAAACACGATTAACTTTACTGTTACACGGGGAACGGAGCAGACAAACGGCAGTTTTGTGGTGAACAATGTGAACACTTCCATTGAGGGCGCTCAAATGCTGATGCCGCTTCAAAACAAGTACCAGCTGTTTCAAGGCGACTTGGTGCTGACATTCCCTAAAGACACGAAACTGATGCGTAACGAGTCATCCGCTCAGCAGCAATATTTGACAGGTGATCGCAAGCTTTTCTTCGGAATAGCCAATACGAAGGACGGAAGAGTGAGCAAAGATTATGCCAGTGACGCCAGTGCCAGCTTCTTCCTGGAGGAGCCGACCCGGAAATTCAGACCGGTCAGCCAATTGTATTGGATCAATGCGGGCTATATCAATCAGAACGATTATACGGATACGGATAAGCTGAAGGAAGCGTTGACGGGTACCGGACAAGATCCATACAATGTGGATATCAATTCGAGCAATGTGCGTTTTTACCAAAAAAGCACTATAAACGATATGAAGGATATGGTTGTGCCTTCCAAGCGCGGTGAGCTGACACTGAAATACGATGACAGCATCCGTGAAGATTCCTGGAAGTATGTGACGGTGTATCAAATGGATGTCTTTGAAGACTACAGGGGCATGACCACGTTGGCGTGGAAAAATATCGGCGGTGTCGTTGATCCGAAGAAAAATAC
This sequence comes from Paenibacillus sp. F024, assembly GCF_057814255.1. Lineage (NCBI taxonomy): Bacteria > Bacillati > Bacillota > Bacilli > Caryophanales > Paenibacillaceae > Paenibacillus > Paenibacillus sp. F024. The sequence goes on along the minus strand of NZ_JBVASZ010000020.1, from coordinate 29,520 downwards.
GATAACGGTGCCTATCGATCACTTCGGATATTTCCAGGTCATGTATATGTACGACAGCTTTAATGATATTACAAGCCATGAGTGGGGCAGAGACACCCTGGACACGTTATACTCCAAGGGATATATGAATAACAAATCGCCGGCTTTGTTTGTCCCTAACGAGGCGATTACTCGCGGGGAATTCGCAACGGTGCTGGTCAAAGCCTTTGATCTGCCTTTGAACTATAGCGGTACTCAAACGTTCAGGGATGTTCCGGCCATGGGCAACTCCAACTCTTTGTATGATTACAAATACATTGAGACGGCGGCTAGAGCCGGGATCGTTAGAGGCAACGCGGGAGGCTTGTTTAACCCCGGCGGGGCCATCACGCGTCAGGATGCGGCTGTGATGATTGCAAGGGCTGCAGAGCTCAAGGTATCTTCTGATACGGCAAAGTCGATCGCAGCTTTGCAAAAGCAATTTACAGATGGTTCCGAAATTGATTTTTACGCTGCACCATCGGTTGAGGCGGTTACCAAGGCGGGGCTAATCCAAGGGATTGAAAACGTGCTTCTTACAGGACAAAAGAAAGCGACCTACCGTTTCGACCCTAGGCAAAACTTTACACGGGTTCAGGCGGCTGCAGTATTGGAGCGCGTACTGAAACAGCAAAAAAAGCTTCCTAAATAAATGATTAAGCCGCCAACATCATAGGTGAATGACCATGAGTTGACGGCTTTTATTTAGCAGTCGATATGGAAAATTGTTCGTAATGACGAGTGTAGGATATAGTTGTATACTAAATTTGTTAAACGGGCGATACAACGGGATAGACAAGTTGCTATACGCTGGAACACCGCTGTATATCTGTAAAAAAACTTAAAAAAGTTTTTTCAGAAAGCGCAACTTTTTTACAAACGGTGCGTTTAATACAGTGTAATAAACAACAATAACTTGAAGAGTTAACCCTTTGGATAAATTTCTCAAAATTAACTCTTTACCTTGGTAGCGTGTCGGTGTATAATGTTAAATGGCATGCGACTCTCTATTATTGTTTACTAGTTTCTGCAAATTATACATTGCAGACATAACTAATAAAAATCATTTCGCTCAACTCTGGGAAGGGGGTGAATCGGCTAATGAGGGAATCGAGCTATAATTTATCTACAAATAACTCTCAACAACCGAAAGATATTCGAGGAGGAGAAAAAAAGGTTATGAAGAAAAGTTTATCTGCTATTTTATCCCTGGCTGTGGCATTCTCGATGTTTTCTTCCGTAGCTATGGGCGCAGAAGCTGCTAAAGATTCGTCCAGCTTCAGCGATCTGAAAGATCTCGATGCAGCTACTAAAGCTAAATTCGATGCAATGATTTCTGCTGGTGTATTTGAAGGTGTAAGCGACGGCGTATTTGGTCTTAACGACAAAATGAACCGCGCTCAATTCGCGAAGGTTGCCGCTTTGATCTTCAATTTGAATGTTAACACTTCCCTGACAACTTCCACTTTCTCCGATGTTCAAGCTGACGATCCGGCTAACGGCTACGCTCTTCCTTACATCGAAGCTCTGAAAGCTGCTGGTTTGACTGACGGTTATGCGCCTGGTCAATATAACCCAGCTGGTGAAGTAACGAAGCAAGAGCTTGCTACATTCTTGATCCGTGGATTGGGTCTTGACGCTCAAGCTCAAGCAACTCCTGGCGTAAGCGACCAAACGGTTTCCGACTGGGCTAAAGGTTATGTTGCTCTTGCAATCGAGAAAGGTGTCTTGTCTAGCGGTGCAGACGGCACATTCGGCGGTACTTCCGCTGCAACTCGCGACCTGCTGGTTCTTGGCGCTTATGAAGCTCAACAACAATTCAAAAACCTCAACAAGCCTGAGAAGGCATCTGTTGCTTCTGCAAAAGCAGTAGGCGTTCAGAAAGTTGAAGTTAAATTGGACAGAGACGTTGACACTGATAAAGCTACCCTGACTTTGAAAAAGGGGTCGGCAAATATCGGTACAACTGTAGCGTGGTCTGAAGACAAAACTACAGCTACGTTGACTCTGACTGACGCTAAAATTTCCGCTGGCGAGTACAGCGTAACTTTGGGCGGTCTGGATGCAGCAGCAGTTGACAAAACCGTTGCTAGCTTCACAGCTGAAAACGAGAAGCTGACGTCGATTGACTTCTTGACTACTAGCGATACCATTGCATATGCAGACGCTGTTGTCCTTAAGTTGGCTGCTAAGAACCAGTACGGCGAAAATGCTTCTTATTCCGCAGGTTCTTACAGTGTTTACACTGCAGGTGCTACCTTCACTAAAATCACCAAAAATGATGAAGGCCAATTGTTGCTGACATTGGATACTAAAACCAGTGACACTACTCAAAGTGTATCTGTTATTCCAGTAACGATCGTAAATAACGATCAATACTTGACAGTTACTAAAAACTTCAAACTGGGTGTTGCTCCAATCCTCACTAAATTGGAATTGGGTGAAGCTCAATACTCTAACCCTAACAATGCAATCTCCGGTAAAGGCGACAACGCTAAATTTGATCTGAATCTTTTCGATCAATATGGCGGCCAAATTACTTACGATTCTCCTGATTTCAATAATGGTGCAAACCTCAATGTCATTTGGAATCAGTATGTAGGAACAAACTCCGCTGGCAACTCTGTTATCACAACTGATGTTGAAGATAACGGACAAAACATTCCAAGATTGAAAGTTTCTTTGAATGAGAATGTTGATAAATCCGCTGAGTACACGTTCACTGTAACAAATCAAGCAGCTACTGCAACAGGTAAAGTGAAAATCCAATCTACTAAGATTGCTACTAAAGTAGAGCTTGGCGATTTCAATGATGTAATTGCTGCTGGTGATAAAGATGTTTATATTCCGCTTGTAGCATATGATGCTGAAGGCAATCGCCTGAGCGTTGATGATTTGACAAGTGATGTTAACGTCGACAGAATCAAGCTGAGCATCTCCGGCGTTGCTGCTGGTGACTATGAAATCAAAACTTCCGGTGCTAACAAGGGCTCTATTCACCTGAAAAACATCAGCAAAGCAGCTAAAGGTGCGGTTTCTGTAACTGCTGTAATCGCAACTGCAAATGCTAACAGCACGGTTACAAGAACTTACACTATCGCTGATGTTCGTGTACCTGATAGAATTAAAGAAGTTAGCGCACCTGCAAAAGCAGCTGTAGCCGGCGCATTCAGCAGCTTCCAATATGTTATCCTTGACCAATACGGTAAGCAAATGGATTACAACCTGGAAAGCACTGGAAACGGTAATGCGGCAAATGATGGTGAGGGAACTGTAACTTATTCCGTCTATGTTTCCCTTTCTGGTAACGATGCATTCCAAGTAACCAGAGACGAAGACGGTCAAGCTCCAATTGTTACTACTGCACAAGGAACAGAGTACAAAGGTTCCAATGAGTGGGATGCTAACTCCTTCAAAAAGTTCAACGAAGGCTTTAGAGTTGTTGCTACAGGATCTGAAGGTCAAAGCAGCAAATTGCGTATTTCCTTGCGTAAAACAACAACAACAGGCGCTAACCCTGGTACTGTAGAGATTGCATCCACAACTAAGGATCTCAGCATCTCTCAGGCTGGCGAAGATTTCACTTACACGCTGAACCCTATCGGTGATCTCTACTATGCAATTGATAGTAAGCTTACTGCTGCACCTGCAGCTGGTGCAATGAAAGACAACTTGTTCAAAAAGCGTGTTAACTTCACAGTTAAGAATGCAGCTGGCGACACTGTAGCCATTCCTGACAATTTCATTAAGTCCATTACGTCTTCCAACCAAGTTGCTGCTGTGGCTGAGATCTCCTCGAATAACAAGGCTTATGTACTTGGTAACAAAGTGGGAACTTCCACTATTACCGTAAGCTATGTTAACCAAAAAGGTGAAACAAAAACAGCATCGACAACAGTTAATGTTAAGAACGAAGCTGTTACCATCAACAAAATGGTTGCTAACAACAGCAAGGTATTGGTTAACTCTGGAACGCAAAACATTGTTGATCAATTCTACAATGCTGCATCCCCATCTTTAACCAAAGGCTTGATGAACCTTAAAGTTTGGGATCAGTATGGTGTAAGCTATGATGGCTTAACACTTAAAAATAACTACAATCTTCTCGGCATTATCTTCTCTGTAGAGAATGTTGTAGGTACAGGTACAGTTACTGTTAATGATGACGGCTCCGTTACTATTCCAGCAACTGTAACACAGTTCGACCTTGTTGCTACTGCTCCAAACGGAACATCTGTAACAACAGAAGTTAACGTAACTCCTTAAGCTAGTACAACAGTTTTATGAAAAAGAAGACCCTTTGTGGTCTTCTTTTTTTATAGCAAAGAAATGTTATTGAAATTAAACATCGTTAGGAGAGTGGGTTTGTGTTTTCATCATGGCGTAAGGCTACTATTATAACATCAATTCTGTTTATCTCATCCTTAGGACTAGTTTATGCAGACACAAACTCTGGCAATGTACAGCCTGGGTCTGTTGATGATCCGATCATTACGAAAAGCTATTTTGACCAAAATATCCAAAGTAAAATCGCGGATGAGCTGACTAAGCAAACCTTCAATGAAGAAAAGGTCAGACAGATCATTGCTTCGGAATTAGCTAAAACCGTAACGACACCTTCTCCTGGAACTGGCAGCACTACGCAGCCTTCCGTATCCAATTCAGGCCTTACCGTTATCAAACTGGGGCAGGGCCAAAGTCTGTACGGTGGTGAAGGAACCGAGTTCATCGTTCGTACAGGCAAAGTTGTTGCATTTAGTTCCACCGCGGACGGGATTGCCGACGTAACGGCCGGTAAAGATATTACTGCGGGAGCAAGTGTTGAACTTAACCATCTGCTGATTGTCCCTCGTGAAGGTCGCGGGATTAAGCCTGATCCTAAATTCAAACAAGATATTTACGTCATGGTACGCGGCAGTTATTTATTGACTAATGCGGATGGCTCCAAGGTTACACCATAATTTTACCCGAATCTCCAATCATTCATACGTTTGCTCGACTACATAACGGAGACACTATAAGTACATCCCGAAATAGGAGGTACTCATGATGGCCAAGAATAATAACAAGAAAGTGGTGCCGGAGAGCGGACAGGCGTTGGATGTGATGAAATATGAGATCGCTGCGGAGCTGGGCCTTCCGGTAGGAAAGCAAGCAGCCCAAATGAATGTCGAATTTGCTGCAGAATTAGGAGAGGTTCCATCGTACGCGGCAAAGGAAGATTATTGGGGACATATTGCATCAAGAGATGCCGGTGCGGTTGGAGGCACGATTACTGCCCGGTTGATTAAAAAAGCGGAAGAAATGATGCTTAGCTTGTAATCGTGACACCCTTGTTAATAATTAGTGGAACTTATCATAATTTATTGACACACTTAGACAAATCCAGTAACATACTATAAAGAAGGTAACAGCCAAAGAAACCTTTTCCAAGCGGAAAAGGTTGATTTTTTGTATGTGTACTTATGTATTTATGAATACTAGCTTTAGGAGGTTATTCTTATGTCTAATCCAGTGGGTCGCCGCTTATTTACATCAGAGTCGGTTACAGAAGGTCATCCCGATAAAATTTGCGATCAAATTTCAGACTCTGTATTGGATGCATTCTTGGCCAATGATCCGAATGCCCGTGTAGCATGCGAAGTATCGGTGGCTACAGGTCTTGTCCTCGTCATTGGTGAAATCAGCAGCCGCTCGGAATACGTCGATATTCAAGCCATCGCACGTCAAGCGATTAAAGATATCGGATATACACGTGCCAAATTTGGCTTTGACTCCCAAACATGTGCGGTTCTGGTTTCTTTGAACGAGCAGTCTCCTGACATTGCACAGGGCGTTAACAAGGCGCTTGAAGCACGCGAAGGTCAAATGTCCGACGATGAGATTGAAGCGATCGGTGCGGGAGACCAAGGAATGATGTTCGGATTTGCGGTTAACGAAACGCCGGAATTGATGCCGCTGCCGATCTCGCTATCCCACCAGCTTGCCCGCCGTTTGACGGAAGTTCGTAAAAATGGTACGCTTGCCTACCTCCGTCCTGACGGAAAAACACAAGTCACCGTTGAGTACGACGGTCCGACTCCAGTTCGTGTGGATACGATCGTTGTTTCTACGCAGCATGGGGAAGACGTAACCTTGGAGCAAATCCAGGCCGATATTAAAGAGCATGTGATCAAACCGATCGTTCCGGATCATTTGATCGATGCAGACACCAAATATTTTATTAATCCAACGGGCCGCTTTGTTATCGGCGGACCACAAGGGGATGCCGGTTTGACCGGGCGTAAAATCATCGTTGACACCTATGGCGGTTACGCTCGTCATGGCGGCGGCGCATTCTCCGGTAAGGATCCGACAAAGGTTGACCGTTCGGGCGCGTATGCCGCTCGATATGTAGCGAAAAACATTGTTGCCGCAGGCCTTGCAGACAAGTGTGAGGTTCAGCTGGCCTATGCCATCGGCGTAGCCAAGCCGGTATCCATCTCTGTCGATACCTTCGGTACGGGGAAAGTAAGCGAGCAGAAGCTGGTAGAGATCGTTCGCAAGAACTTCGACCTTCGTCCAGCCGGCATTATCAAAATGCTTGACCTGCGCCGTCCGATCTACAAGCAAACGGCAGCATACGGACACTTTGGACGTACGGATGTCGATTTGCCATGGGAGCGTACGGACAAAGCGGAACAGCTGAAAGTGGATGCTCTAAGCTAATGCTCTAACCTATGATCTGTCTAAGCAGGACGATCCGTATATCGGGTCGTCTTTTTTGTTTCTTGTCTTATTTTTTTAATAATTGCTATCGTAACTTTTTAGCTAGTAATAGAGTCTAAAATAAAGGAGAGTGGAAACGAGAGAGGAGAACAAAAGAGTGATTTTGCAAAAGAAATGGCGAAAGTTGTCGTGTGTCGTCCTTGCAGCTTCGTTGCTGCTATCGTCTTGGCCGGGAACAGGCGGGAATGCGGCTTACGCAGCAAGCGAACCGACCGTGACGATGGTGAGCCAGGAAATTTTGACGTCCGGTGCCGTGTTGAAGAAATATGTATGGAAATCGTTACGCAACAAGCAAGAAATTCAAGTCAACGGAAATGTAGTCGAAGTCGATTTGACGAATCCAAATGTGAAGCTGGATGTCATGACGGGTACAGGAAATCAGTTTACGAAGAAACAAACCATACTGGGAATGACCAAGGAAACGAAGGCTGTTGCCGGGATCAATGGTGATTTTTACAATACGCAGGCCGAAGGCGTTCCCATGGGTCCGCAGATTTCCAATGGTCAGCTGATGGCTACTCCGCCTTATCTGCCGGGCTTTTATTCGTTTGCCTTGGATAAGAACAACAAGCCGATTGTGGACTTATTTACTTTTAAAGGATCGATTATCGCCAAGGACGGAGCTTCATATCCGCTTGGCGGCATCAATAAAACGTACTACTGGTTTGAGCCGAGCGGGGAACACAGTCATATCAACGGCATGTTTATGTATACGAATGCATGGGGTCAGATCGACCGCTCTAATGATGGGGTTACCGTGCCGACAGAGGTGCTGGTCCAGAATGGCATCATAAAGCAGATTGCGGTTAACGGAATTATCCGGATGATCGCTCCACAGGACGGTTACATTCTCCGTGCCTCGGGCAAAGCGGCGGATTTTGTCGTTGCACACTTCAAAGAAGGGGATCCGTTGAGAGCTGATTACCAGGTTCTAGCGCAGGATCCGAACAAGAGTTATGACGTCAGTACGTTTAAAATGATGATTGGCGGTCACACTATCATGGTAGATGAGGGCAAGCCTGCCAGCTTCTCTCGTGAAGTGGCAAGTCTTTGCTGCAATCGTTCGCGTACAGCGATAGGGTACTCTCAGGATATGAAAACCGCCTATCTGATTACCGTAGATAATTACGGAGACAGCAAAGGGTTAAGCATGCAGGAGCTGCAGCAGTTTATGATTAAGGTAGGCGTATGGAAAGGACTTAATCTGGACGGCGGCGGATCGACGCAGATGGCCGCGCGCCCGCTGGGGCAGTTTGATCCCGTTCTTGTGAATCAGACGGAGACCGGAGCCCAGCGGCGTGTAGTTAACGGAGTAGGGGTATACTCTACGGCTCCGCAAGGAGAGGTAAAAGAGCTTTTCATTCAAGCCCCGAGTTTTGTGTTCGTGGGAGAGCCGGCTGCATTGAGCTATAAAGCTTATGACGTCTATTATAATCCTGTAGACACGTCTAAATTGCCGGCTCAGTGGAGCGCTGCTGACAATCGAGGAACATTCAAGGATAATATATTCACCGCCACAAAAGCGGGAGTGGCCAAAGTGACGGCTGTTAACGGAAAAGGACAATCGACGGCTGATCTCGAGGTCGCTGGCAGAAGCCAATTGAAAAGCATGACCATTAAAGCGGATAATATGACGCTTACCGAAGGAGAGTCGGTTAAACTGCCTCCGGTTATTGCGACAACCTTGGCTGGCAAGAGCAGAGAAATTCCGCCGCAACTGATCCAATGGGAAGTGCTCGGTATTCAAGGCGAGGCAGCCAATGGAACGTTAAAGGTGAACAGCTTGGCCGGAAGCACGGGAGCCCAGCTCATTGCCAAATATGACGGCTTCAGCACATCCACGGTGATTCCTGTAGGGGTTGACAAGGTGTGGTATGATTTGGACAATTTTGCGGTCATGACCACGTCCAATGTGAAGCCTCAGGAGGTTAAAGCAGGGGTAGCCATTAAACCCGGCGCTAACGGGAACAAGTATTTGGAGCTCAACTATGATTTCTCGCAGGGTACAGGGAACAAATGGGCCTATGCGGCACTGGATACCGGTATCGTGATCGAGGGGCAACCTCAATATATGAAAGTAAAAGTCAACGGTGATGAGAGCCTGAACTGGCTGCGTGCGGAAATACTTGATAATGCAGGTAAGATACATCTGGTAAATTTGGCCCGCAGCATTAATTGGAAGGGATGGAAGCAGGTAACCGCCGATTTGTCGGCGTATCCGATCAGCTATCCGATCCGGGTGAAGAGCATTTATGTCGTGAATGAGGAAATCGGTCAGGATGAGCGGCTCGCCAAGAGCGCGATCGGTCTTGATGATATCACGTTTACGTACAGAGGCGGTTTGGAGAAGCCGTCGTTGAATTCGATTAGCTTAACGATCAATAATAAAGCAGTGACCGTTAACGGGAAATCCATGACGCTGGAGCAAGCCCCGGTGATTGAAAAAGGCAATACTTTGATCCCGATTCGTTTTGTGACGGATGCACTAGGGGGTACGGTACGCTGGGACGATGCAGAACGCAAAGTCACTGTCATCCGCGGCGGCAAAATGATTGATCTATGGATCAACGATACCGACCTCATCGTGAACGGCCAAAGAGTGACGGCAGAGGTGCCGCCGGTCATTATGAATAATTTGACGATGGTGCCGCTGCGCATCTTATCAGAAAATTTAGGCTGGAAAGTCACATGGGATGGGAAGACCCGCCAAGTGACCCTGCAATAATTAGTACTATCAGCTCTCACAATCTTGTGAAATTATGGTACTATATTGCTAGTGCAACTGAGAAAAATGACGAAGGAGCTTTGTCCGGATGTCTGTCGATGTTTTTGACCGCGTCATCAAGAATGCCATTGATGTCATGGAGAACAGCAAATACCAAATTTTCGAGATCTGTGAAAGTGTCCGGGCAGAACGCGAAGCGCTGAACAAAGAGCTGCAAATGGTCATTGAAGAAACAGCGAGAACAATCGATACGGTAGACCGCTTCGAGGTGGAATACCGGCGTTCTCGTGTGCGTTTGACCGAAGTGAGCCGGGATTTCAAGCGATTCAATGAGGAAGACATCCGTACGGCCTATGAAGCGGCTACTCAGCTTCAAGCGCAGTTAGCTATTCATAGGGAGAAGGAACTGCATCTCAAGCTGCGGAGGGACGATCTGCAGAAGCGCCTGAAGAATCTCGATAAGCAGCTTGAACGAGCGGAAGCTCTTGTCTCTCAATTCGGTGTCGTTTTGGAATATTTGACCGGAGATTTGAACCAAGTGACGCGGCTCTTGGAGTCCGCCAAAAATCGGCAGCTTTTGGGCCTTAAAATCATTTTGGCACAGGAAGAGGAACGCAAGCGCATTGCGCGTGAAATCCATGACGGTCTGGCGCAAAATATGGCGAATATGGTGCTGCGGACCGAGATTACAGAGCGCATGCTGGCCAAACACGCTTACAATGCCGTAAAGAATGAATTAGAGGACTTGAAAATTAGTGTCAGGAGCGGGATTGAAGAGGTCCGGAAGATCATCTTCAATCTCCGTCCCATGGCACTGGATGATCTTGGATTAGTGCCGACATTAAGGAAATTTGTGCAGGATTATGAAGAAAAATCAAAAGTCCGCACAAAATTTGAACTGATCGGCAAAGAAATCCGTCTGCCTTCCGGTATGGAGGTTGCGGTATACCGCTTAGTTCAAGAAGCGTTCTCCAATGTGCACAAGCATGCACAAGCCTCATTCGTCACATTGGAGCTGACATTCCAGCAGCAGATGATTAAGCTTACGATTACCGATAACGGGGTCGGATTCATTTCAGACAACATTGATAAGAAAATCACAGACGGAAGTCATTATGGACTTATGGGTATGCGCGAACGCGTAGAACTGCTCGAAGGAAGATTGGATATCCATTCTACCGTAGGGGTGGGAACGAAAGTATCCATGGTCATACCGATTAAGTCAGAATCCAAGGAGGATTAACCATATGGACATGCTGGCCAGCGCTAAACGTCCCATTAAGCTCGTTCTTGCAGACGATCATCAGCTATTTCGCGAAGGGGTAAAACGCATTTTGAACATGGAGAGCGACCTGGAGGTAGTAGGGGAATGCGGAGACGGCATACAGGTTCTTGAATTGTGCAATACACTCCATCCGGATATCGTATTAATGGATATTAATATGCCGCTTGAGAATGGCGTGATGGCTACGGAGAAGCTTAAAGATATTTTTCCGGATATCAAAGTGATCATTCTATCCATTCATGACGATGAAAGCTACGTGTTTGAAACATTACGCAAGGGAGCATCCGGTTATTTGTTGAAGGATATGGAGGCCGAGTCTCTGATAAACGCCATTCGTTCGGTGGTTTCAGGACATGCTTATATCCATCCGAAGGTTACCGGAAAGCTGATTAATCAGCTTCGCCGCATGACGTATCTGGACGAGCAGGGCGTCGCCGCTTCCGGTGTTGCGAAAGAAGCTGATGTGAAATATGTACATATGGACGACAGCCCGTTGACACGCAGGGAAGCCGAAGTGCTGCGTTTGATGGCTGAAGGCAAGAGCAACAAGATGATCGGTGAATTTCTTTATATCAGTGAAAAGACGGTTAAGAACCATGTCAGCAGCATTTTACAAAAAATGGAGGTAGACGACCGTACCCAAGCCGTAATTGTCGCCATAAAGAACGGTTGGGTTACGTTATAAGTGAGCGGGGGCCATCATAGCCTTTGGGTTCGGGAAAGGAACCAACTTCTCTTAAGCCGCATATAATGCTCTTAAGGGAGGGGAGCCGCTATGATGTTAGGCTTGGCTTGGATTTTCGGTTGTTACGCAGCGGGGATTGCGCTTATTCATTGGCTGCATTGGCACTGGAAGCGACGGGGGACTGAACAGGCTGTACACTATATTCTGAAAACTTATAATCATCAGCTTCAGATCGAGTGGTACCTGCGTTCGCTGCACTTTTTTTCCTGGCTCAAAGGCAGAGCAATTACCGTTACCATTGTGGATGAGGGCTCTACTGACGATACATTGACCATTGCCGAAAGGTTAAGACTGGAGCATCACTTGAACATCTGGACGATAGTGGATATGGACTGGGATGAATGGGTTCTGAAGCATCAGGATGAGCAGATGATCGTTATCCGGCTTAACCATAACGAAGAGTTAGGAAACGCTTACAAATATTTATGAGTAATGAAATGGGGATGGAATCATTCATGATGGCTTTGGTCTATGCTTTGTTTTCTCCCAAAGGCTGTTCCTGGCACGTTTCTTTGGATATACGGGCCGACCGCGACCATTGGGTCGGGTTGTACGGCAGCCGATTCAAACTTCGCGTGCTGGAGCCGGCCTTATCGTTTGGACAAGCCATGGAGCTGGTGCGGCATGCATCACAGAGTTCAGCAAGGGGAGAACTGAAGGAGCTGCTGAAAGGCGTCAGAGCGCTTGGAATTACACGGGAAAAGCTGACAAAGTGGCAGCTGCAGGAATGGAAGCCCTCCGTGCTGGAGCGTTCCTCCATGAGCAATCATACGGAAATAAGGTACGTGCTCACGGCAATGGCAACATCGCTGGAGGGGCGTTTTTTGCTTTTGGAGGAGTTCGAGGCATTCATGCAGAGTCAGGTCGATCCGCAATGGGCTGATGCAGCGGGTTATTATTTGCAGAGTGCTTGGCTGCAAGGGCGTATCCTGCTTGAAACCGGTGTGGAAAAACGGAAATCCGGCGAAGGGCTATGGTCCTTGCTGCATGGATCGACAAAAGGACGCTGTAAACGATGCGGCAGCATTGGTATTCAGCGGCATCAAAAGAGAAAAAAAACCGGACCGAAATGGGAAGCAGAGGAACCGGCTTCGGTCATATGGACCGATTGTCCGTATTGCGAAGGTCCTTGTCCTTACTGCGAATCGTGCCTAACGATGGGTCGGGTACGATACTGCACACCTTTGATCCGACCCGGGACTTGGAATGAACAGCGAGAAAAGGACGAATGCGGGCCGGAGCCGGACAGGCATGCTTTATTAAGTCCATGGGGATTAAGTGAGGTGCAAGCGGAAGCAGCAGGGCTGGCATTGGATTTTTTGAAAGCAAATAAGTACCTTTCAAGGAAAAATGAGAATAAAGGATCTACGAAGAAATTTTTAATTTGGGCAGTTACGGGAGCGGGGAAGACGGAGATGATTTTTCCGATGATCCAATACACCCTGGCTTGCGGCGGAAAAGTGGCGATCGCAACACCAAGGCGCGATGTCGTGCTGGAATTGAAGCCGCGGCTGGAGAAGGCTTTTCCGTTAGCCAAGATGGTCACGCTTTACGGGGGAAGCGAGCAGCGATGGGAGGGGGGGGAGCTGACACTGGCGACGACGCACCAATTGATGCGGTTTGACCGGGCCTTCGAGCTTGTGATTGTCGATGAACTGGATGCATACCCTTACCACAATAACCCGCAGCTGCAGTATGCCGCAGAGCGGGTTTGTAAGCCGGACGGTACATATATCCTGCTGTCGGCGACACCGCCGGCAGAACTGCAGCGGGCGGTAAAGAAGGGCACGCTGCCGCATGCCCGAGTCGCCGCGAGGTATCATCGGCATCCTCTTCCGGTGCCTTCTTTAATCTCGTGCCCGGCCTTGCGTCAGACGCTTCAGCAGGGCGGACTGCCTGGCAAGCTAAAGGACAAGCTGCAGGCTTCGCTTGATCGAGGCGCTCAAATTTTCGTTTTCGTGCCGAAAATCGCGATGGTTGAGCCTTTCGCGGAGCTGCTGCGTCAGGTTTTCCATCACGTTAACATCCAAGGCACGTCATCCAAGGACGCTGACCGTGCCGGTAAAGTCACCGACTTTCGTTCAGCAAACATTCGAATGCTGGTGACCACGACGATTTTGGAGCGGGGGGTTACGATACCGAAATCGGATGTTTTTATTTTGGATGCGGATTCTCCTGTTTTTGATGCCGCCGCGCTCGTCCAAATGGCCGGAAGAGCAGGACGATCCGCTCAAGACCCTAGGGGGCTTGTCATTTTTGCTGCTAAAGAAAAGACCCGTTCTCAATCCCAGGCTGTTAAGCACATCGTGGCGATGAACCATCTTGCTCTCAAGAGAGGGTATATTGATGCTTAGGAGGGACTGACGGTTGTTGAAGATGAATCAGGTAATCGAGCGGCTCATCCGTTTCATTGGCCAGACGGAGACGCTGCTTGCCCCCAGAACCTCAACTTGCCTGGTGTGCGGAGGAAAAGAAAACGGAACAAGACGCATACCTGTCTGCCAGCGCTGCTATGAACATATCCCATGGATACATGAAGTCCGATGCGACCGGTGCGGCCGGTACGGGGAATGTCCGGACTGTCCCCGGCGTCAAGATACTTATTTCACCCAGAACCGCAGCGCTGTTCGTTATAACGATCAAATGAAGGAGTGGCTGGCCATCTATAAATACCGGGGGAAAGAATCGCTTGCGAGGGTACTCGGGCCCATGCTGCTGCACGCATATCATTTACATCACAAGGGCAAAACCCGGCCCGATGCGGCCGAGTGGATCACCTACACTCCCCTAAGTAAGCAGCGGTTGGATGAAAGGGGATTTAACCAAGCCGAGCAGCTGGCCAGGGAGCTGGGAAGGTTAACCGGCCTCCCGGTCATTCCTCTGCTGATTAGAATGCGCCACACTGACAAACAAAGCTTTAAAGCCAGAGCCGATCGGCTTGACGATATGGTGGGAGTGTTCGCCCCGGATCTTTCACAGATGGCGCCTATTGTCTCGGCCTGCCGAAAGGGGCGAGTACGTCTTTACCTGGTGGACGATGTGTATACTACCGGAAGTACGCTGAATGAATGCGCACGCACGATCAGGACGGTTTTACCGGTCAGCGTGCATGGGATCAGTTGGGCAAGATAGGAAGAATTGTGAAATACCTCACATTTGTCGAAAAAAGATGTGCATTGTCGTATTTTTTAAGATAAACTATAAAGAAGAGATAGGTCCGAAAGGAGCGGGTTATGATGAGTCTCAATGTGGAAAACTGCAGCCGGTGCGGTAAAGTCTATCTGAAAAATAATTATGGCATGTGTACGAGCTGCATTAAGGATCTGGAAGCAGACTATGAGAAATGTTTAAAGTTTCTTCGGGAGAATCAGAAATGTACAATTCAGGAACTTAGTGATGAAACAGGCGTAGACATGAAGCAGATCGTCAAATTCATCCGTGAAGGACGCATTTCCATTAGAAACAATCCGAATATGACCTATGATTGCGATATATGCGGAGCTCCTATTCGTATAAATAATATATGTGATGACTGCCGGACGCGCTTGGTGAAGGATTTTGATCACCTTCACGAAGATGAGGAACGGAAAAAATCCCGGGAAGAGCTTCAAAAGAGTACCGCCTTCAAAATTAGGGATAGGCTTGAAGATCGCTCAAAATAACTCAATTTCATCTAAACTTTTAAAAACAGCCCACCGATAAAAGTAGTAATACGGAAATCGGTGGGTTTACTATTGCTGTCAATTGAGGTGAGTAAGATGAAGATTAATGGAACGAATCAAGTTAGTTCGCTGAACCAATACAAGAAAAGTCAGGAACAAATACAATCGGCTGCATCCGGGAAGAAGAGCAAGTTGAAGGACCATGTGGAAATTTCCAGTGAAGCAAAGGAGCTGCTCGGGAGTTCCGGTGTAACCCCTACAGAGCGGGAAAGACTTGATGAATTAAAGAATTCGGTGAAAGCGGGTACGTATCATGTCGATGCCCGTACGCTGGCTGAAAAAATATTTCCTTTTTTGAAATCCTAATTGGAGTGAAGAGCCATGTCTTTGGAAGCCTTGTTGCAAACGATGGCGGAGCTGAATGTTGTTCATACCACCTTATTGGATCTTGCAGAGCAAAAAAAGCATGTGCTTATCCATAATGAAGTGGAACAATTAATGCAGATTGTGAACAAAGAAAACAAGCTCCTGAAGCGCATAGGGGAGTTGGACCTGCAGCGGGTGGAGGCGACCGGAGCCTTTTTGATGGAGAAAGGGTATAAACCGAATCCCCGCGTAACGGTCAGCGACTTGACGAAGATCATTTTTAATGCGGACGAGAAAAAGCAGCTGATGGATGCGCAAAAGCAGCTCTTGGCAAACATCCGTAAGCTTAGGGAGCTGAATCAGTTTAATCAACAGCTTGCTGAGCATGCTATAAAATATATTAATTACTCTCTTGACCTGCTTGCCGGTTCACCCGATGATGAAGTGGTTTATCACAATCCGCACCAACAATTGAATTCAAGTATGAAGCCGAACAGGTTATTTGATACGAGGGCATAGAACGGGAGTGTATTCCTATGAGATCAACTTTCCATGGGCTGGAGACTGCGAAACGATCATTGTTTACGCAGCAAGCCGCTTTACAGACGACTGGACATAATATCGCTAATGCCAACACGGCAGGCTATTCTAGGCAGGTTGTGAATATGAGCGCGTCAAGGCCTATGGAAGCTGTAGGCATGAACCGCTCGAATGTTCCTGGTCAATTAGGCACAGGGGTAGAGTTCGAGTCGATCACTAGAATTCGTGAAAGTTTTTTGGATAATCAGTATAGGAACGAAAATAAATCCTTTGGCAGCTGGTCTGTTCGACAAGATACATTAGAGAAGCTTGAAAAAATCATTAACGAGCCTTCAGATACGGGGATTCGAACGGTAATTGATAACTTCTGGAAATCGTGGTCTGATCTCAGTAAAGATCCGGAAAGCACCGATGGACGTAAGATTGTCCGAGAGAATGCATTGGCATTGACGGATGCCTTTAACGCCACAAGCAAGCAACTAAGCGACTTAAGCGCTGATCTTACAGAGAACATTAATGTAAAAGTAAACCAAATTAACACCATTGCCTCTACCGTCTCCAATTTGAACAGAGAAATTCAGCGCGTTGAAGGACTTGGCGATAATGCCAATGATCTTAGAGACCAAAGGGACTTGTTGACCGATGAGTTGTCTAAGATTGTGAATATCCAAGTAAGCGATACAGCCCAAGGTTACACTATAACCATGGGCAATACAGCTATTGTTACAGGCGGTACGCCAGCTGTATTGACAAGTGACATCTTAAATCAGGCATTTTCTTCAGGGGACCTTAATAGCGGTGAAGTATACGGCATGATCGTTTCGAGAGATCAATATGTGGCAAGCTATATGTCTGAGTTAGATACAATGGCGAATACTTTGGTAAACGGGAAAATCACTGTAACGATTCCTAAGGATTCCGTTTTGCCTGAAGGGACCGTATTGAATGGGGTTACCTATTCCGATGCCAACAATAACAGGACATTGACAAGCGATCTGACGGTCGAGGTGGATGGCTTTAACGGGCTGCACAAGCTCGGATATAACCTGGGGAACCCATCCTCAGGAGTGCCTTTCTTTGATGAGAACTCCGGCCAAACCATAACGGCTGCGACATTTAAAGTCAATTCGGCAATCGTCGATACCCCAAATCTTATTGCAACCTCGATGCGTACAATAGGAACGGGAGCGAATGAAAAAGTAGTCATCGGAAACAATACGGCTGCTCTTTTAATGTCGCAGGTGAGAGATGCCAAATATAGTTTTGGAACTGGAACCAATACATCCTTGGCAACCGTAGACGATTATTTCCGTTCGGTTGTCGGACAGCTTGGCGTACAAACAAAAGAGGCCCAACGGCAAGCGAGCAACCAGAAGGTTCTGGTGGATCAAGTCGAAGCTAGAAGACAATCGGTGAGCGGCGTTTCGTTGGATGAAGAAATGTCCAACATGATTAAGTTTCAGCATGCATACAACGCTGCGGCTAGAGTAATGACCACTTTTGATGAGACGCTTGACAAAGTGATAAACGGAATGGGTGTCGTTGGCAGATAATAGCTAAGAAGGAGGGGAAGCCATGCCGTTAAGAGTGACGCAAGGCATGATCAGTACGCAATTGCTTAGGAACGTTTCTACGAACTTGGGCCGATTGAGCAATTTGGAGAATCAGCTCTCTACCGCACGCAAAATCAACGCTCCTTCCGATGACCCCGTGGGAATCACATTCTCATTAAGATATCGGAGCGAGCTTTCTGCAAACGATCAATTTCAAAGAAATGTAGACGCAGGCTCTTCGTCCTTGGATTTTGCTGACACGATGCTGGGACAAGCTGGAGATGTATTGCAGCGTGTTAGAGAATTAGCGGTTAAAGGTGCCAATGCTTCCAACCCGGACACGGCCATGGAAGCCATTAAAACCGAGATTCAAGAAATGTATAAACAGATGGTTGATATTGGAAATAGCAAATTTAAGGGTAAATATGTGTTTAACGGTCAGCTCACTGATCAGAAGCCATATACCGAAGCCGGGGCTGCTACAGAAAAGACGGATAACGGGCTTTTGCAATTTGAAATGGGTCCTGGCATTAAGCTGCCTGTTAATATTGTGGGCGCTGATGCTTTTGGTTTACCTACGGATCCCGATAATGTGTTCCTCATTATGAATGATATGATCACGGATCTTGCCAATAATAATCATGCCGGCGTTAGCAATGCTATTGATAAAATCGACTCGAGAATGAACAAGCTACTTGAGATGCGTTCGGAGGTCGGTGCCAGAACCAACCGGATCGAGCTCATTCAAGGGAGATTAGTCGATATGAGCACCAATTTACAAAGCCTGCAATCCAAAACAGAGGATGCGGACATGGCTGAAGTGATTACAAACTTGAAAATGGGCGAAAATGTATACCAGGCTTCCCTCTCGGCAGGAGCCAAAATTATTCAACCTAGCTTAGTCGACTTTTTACGCTAGGAGGTCATTTCTAATGGTTACTTTCCCCTCCATCTCCATACACCAGCAGTATGCACAGCTTGGAATTGACGCCGATCAGGCGACGCTCGAACAGAAGCAGCCGAAGGCGACCTACGAGATGAAGCGGATACCGCCTAAGCTCCAAATCGAATCGCCGCCTGGAGATCTTCAAATCGATCAGAGTAAAGCATGGGATGCGCTAAACCGAGCAGGTCATCTGGAAACCATGAACCGGATTTATTCGGAGGCAAAAAATGTAGCGCTGCAGGGCATTGCGAGAATCGTAGAGCAGGGCAACAGTCTAGGCAACATTGCGGCAGGTGGCAATCCTATAGCAGATAATGCACAGCAGCTTTTTTTCGATCGGTTTGAATTTAATTATACCGGGGCGGCATCTTATGATAATGTTGATATTCATTATAGGGCAAACAAACCGAGGATCGAAGTGACCGATGGCCGGATAGAAGTCAATGCGCAGGTGAACCGGCCGGAGCTGAACGTTACCAGAGGTAAGCTGGATATCTACATGCTGCAATATCCCAAGGTAGAAATTACACCGCCTCAAATTGATCTGAGGATATAGTGAAAGGACTATCGGTTTGGAAATTTCTATAGTTTTTAATATACTTTTCTCAAGGGCTCCGGTTAGGAGCTTTTCTTATTTACATGAAGGGGTGATTCATAGATGATGGTAGGTACTTTGCAATTTGGGCAAATCATCGTGGAGGAAGATCAAATCTTCTCCTTTCCCCAAGGCTTGCCCGGTTTTGAAGAAAGCCGGCAATATGTGATTTTGCAATCGGAGGCAGATGAGCCATTTTCGTTTATGCAGTCCGTAGACAATCCTGATTTATCGTTTGTCATCACGAATCCATTCCTCTTCTATCCAAGCTACGAATTTCAACTGCCGGAGAGCGTGCAGGAGGAGCTGGAGATCTCAGATGCCAAAGATCTGATGATTTGGTCCATTATTACCGTCTCAAGCGAAATCGAAAATATAACGATAAATCTTCTTGCGCCCATCATTATTAATATGATAACCAAAACGGGCAAGCAGGTCATCCTTCACAATACCTCCTATAAAACCAAGCACAAGCTGGTAGACCATGCGGCAGATGCCGTTCCGTCGCAAATGGATGGTGAGCCGTCATGCTAGTACTTACCCGCAAAAAAGGCGAATCGATCATGATCGGAGATCAGGTGGAGTTGGTTGTGCTAGGAGTTGAAGGGGAAAGCGTTAAATTAGGCATTAGAGCTCCCCAAAACGTCGAGGTTTATAGAAAAGAAATTTATTTGTCGATACAAGAATCGAATCGTGAAGCATCGAACATTGCTGTAAATCTCAAGGATTTAAGCGCTATGATCAAGGTGAAGCGAGAAAAAGATAGTAATTTGTCCTAAATTAGAGAAAAGTAGCGGTATATCGAGAAAATAGGGCTTTTAAAAGCATAAAATCGACTCAAATGCGTCTAAATGATCGAAATTAAACCTACAGTACGCATCGATCAATTACGATAATATTAATAAGAACGATTCATTGGGCGGCCGACCTATGAATAGTTGAAAACCACATGGATGTGGGAAAACGAACCTTCAGGGAGGAAGAAAAACATGAGAATTAATCACAACATTGCAGCATTAAACACACACCGCCAATTGACAGGAAACAACGGTGCGGTTGGTAAATCTTTGGAAAAATTGTCTTCCGGTCTTCGCATCAACCGTGCTGGCGACGACGCAGCGGGCTTGGCTATCTCCGAAAAAATGCGTGGACAAATCCGCGGCTTGGACCAAGCACAGCGTAACGCTCAAGACGGCATCTCCTTGATCCAAACAGCTGAAGGTGCTTTGAACGAAACTCACAGCATCCTGCAGCGTATGCGTGAGCTTGCCGTTCAATCGTCCAACGATACGAACACGGATGCTGACCGTCAAGAGCTTCAAAAAGAAGTGGACCAATTAGGTAAAGAACTCGACCGTATCGCAAACACGACGGAGTTCAATACGCAGAAGCTGTTGAACGGTAACCTGAGCGGTACGAATGCTGCAGTACAATCTGCAAAATTCGATGAGAAGGCTGCTGTATTTACGGGTATTACGAACGCTGGTACGATCACAAATGACCTGTCTTACAATGTAAGAGTCGGATCCGCAAACTCTTCCGCCACTACCTTTACTATCACCTTTACAGACCATCAAGGTGTTGCAAGCAGCTTGAAAATCGGCGCTGCTGGCGGTACAGTAACTATCGGACAAGCTAGCGTAACCATCGGCGCATTAACAACAGCTAACATTGGTGACGAGTCTACCTTTACACAAAGAGCGGCTATCAAAGACAACACGGATACGTCTTTGACCTTCCAAATCGGTGCGAACTCTTCGCAAACGATGAACGTTTCCATTGAAGACATGGGCGCAGCTGCACTGAACGTTAACGGTGTCAAAATCGATACCAAGGGCGCGGCCGAAGCTTCGATCTCTGCGATCCAAAAAGCGTTGGATGATGTATCTTCGCAGCGTTCCAAGCTGGGTGCGTTCCAAAACCGCTTAGAGCATTCCATCAACAATCTGGGTGCATCTTCCGAAAACCTCACCGCTGCAGAATCCCGTATTCGCGACGTAGATATGGCGAAGGAAATGATGGACTTCACAAAGAACAACATCTTGACTCAAGCAGCTCAAGCGATGCTTGCGCAAGCAAACCAAACTCCTCAAGGCGTATTGCAGCTTCTGAGATAATTAATAGTAAATTCAATGGTATAAAAAATGGGAGAAAAGCCGACTGTATAGTCGGCTTTTCCTAAATTAAGAGGGGATAATTAGTGATAACGCAACTAAACGAATTAAAGGATACAACCAAACAGCTGATAGAAAACATTTGCTCCCGAATTGAAGGTATTGCCGAACTTTACCAAAGCGGAAACGATGAATCGGCTAATCAGAAGATGATCTTCTTAATCGAAGATCTCACTGCATTGGTCGAAGGTGCGGAACGGCTGCAAGCCCATGTCGGTGCTATCAGGATGGATGAATGCAGCGAAAAATTGAACATGCTGTTTCAGGCATATCAAACGAAGGATTATCTGTTGACCGCCGATTTGTTAAAATTTGAACTGCTCCCATTATTCGAATACTGGAGTGAACATTTAAACGATGAGTAGTAAGCTAACCCTAAGCGTCTGCATGATCGTCAAAAACGAAGAGAATAATCTTGGACGCTGTCTTGATAGCGTTGCGCCGCTTCTAGAAGCAATGTCTGCCGAATTGATTATCGTGGATACAGGCTCTACCGATAAGACGGTCGATATTGCTAAAGAATATACCAGTAAAGTGTACTACCATGAATGGAATAATCATTTCTCC
Source organism: Paenibacillus sp. F024 (assembly GCF_057814255.1). NCBI lineage: Bacteria > Bacillati > Bacillota > Bacilli > Caryophanales > Paenibacillaceae > Paenibacillus > Paenibacillus sp. F024. Next base: position 7,576 of record NZ_JBVASZ010000020.1, on the reverse strand, counting down.
GATATGAGAAATAAATCGATAGCGTACGCTTCAGGGGAATGGATTTTTATTCTGGACGCTGATGAGGAATTGGAGCATCCAGAGAAGCTTGTGGCATTATTGCAATCCGAGACAATTAACGAATACAACACGATACGGGTTTTGGGTAAAAACTTTTTGACTGAAGATCGTGATAAATATGTTGTGCATATATCGGAGCGTTTGTTCAGAAATACAGGGAAATTCCGTTATGAAGGCTCCATTCACAATCAACCGAAGTATGAGAATCCTGCCTTGCATGCCGATATTTATATAAGGCATTACGGCTATAATAATGATGATCCGGAATTGATGGAAAAGAAATTCAAGAGAACAAGCTCCTTGCTGCTGAAAGAATTGGAGAAGGACCCGGATCATATTTATTATCGGTTTCAGCTAGCTAGAACTTATTTCATGCATAAAGACTATAGGGAAGCTTTGTTGCAAATAAGGAAGAGCTACTCCTTACTAAAGAAACAGAGTAAAGACATAGTGGCAAGAAATTATTATGTTATCGGTGAACATGCCCGAATGAGTTATGTTTGCAAAGTATTTGACGAAACGGTAAGAATAGCAAAAGAAGGTATTTCATTATCGCCTCAATACATAGATTTATATTTCTACTTGGCGGATGCACAGCTTGCTCAGCAGGAAATAGATCAAGCGATTGAGTCATTCAAAACGTTTTTGAAGCTTCATGAACAATATACCAAAACGGGATTATCCAAATTGTCTATTCTGGAGCTATATACGGTAGATGAAACAACGAAATTTGTTGCCGCCTATAAATTAGCCAGGGCTTTAATTGAGAATGAAAATTATGCGGAAGCAGTTGAATATATAAATTTAATTGAAGAAAATACCCATAAAGTTGATCTTGCTATTAAAGTTATGTTAAAGCTTAAAAGATATGAGGAGTTGTATCAATTTTATAAATCTATTGAAAATAATTCCTTGGCAGCATACTTTGCCAACAGGTTGGAAATAGCGGCAATAGCTTTGAAGGATGATGACGAAAAGTTAGTATTAGCAAGAGCATTTTCTAAAGATGAAGGGCCCTATGGCCAGCTAAACCAAATTAGGATAACGGATGACAACAGCCGTTTAATTAAAGATTTTGTTGCCAGCAATATGATGAATAAACTGGATGTATTTCCGTATTTTCAAATTTATCAGTTTGCTATAAAATGCAGCTTGCCTGTGATTTCTTATTTTAAAGCGTTGGAGAACGGATATATTAAGCTGTATGTAAAAATGCTTTTGGATAAATTCAGTGAAGCTCATGATTATTTTATGAAGTATTTAAAAGGTGAAAAAATCAGACCTAATGATTATCACGGCAATCGGGTCTATTGCGCCATTGCAAATGTTGTTTTATTAATGGCAGTCGAAGATGCTAAGAAAAAGGATAAGGCAATGGATCAGGAGTACCACGAAATATTTGATTTATATATTGAACGTGGAATTAATTATGTTACTCAATTATATCAACAGACGTCGGTCAGATTAATTTATAAAACGATTGACAACGCGGAAGACCAATTTTTTATTTTGATGTATCTTGCCCAAGAAGCAAGCGAAAAAAACAATCTAAAATATGCGCTAAGTTACTATAAAGAGGCTGCCGAAGTTTATCCTTTCGTTGCAGGGCTATTAAAACCATTTATGGAACGAAGGACTTCAACTGTTACTCAATAAAGAGGGGATAACATGAGCGATACTGACAAAGAAATACTCGAAAAAGTCAAATTGATGAAGCTGAAAATCGAAGAGCTTATTAACCTGGGAGAGCTTGAAGCGGCCGGTCAAGCGATCGAAAAATGTGAAAAATTAGTGCCTGAGGATGTTGAATTGCTTTCGATGAAAGCGATTGTGCTGATGGTAGAGGGCAAATGGGCCGATGCAAAAACGGTGTTGATGAAAGGCCTGGAGATAGCCCCTTATCATACCGATTTGCTTTATAATCAAGCCTACTGGTATGAACAACAGCAGGATTACCAATCCGCATATGAGCTATATTGCGATCTGAATCGTCTGCTTCCAGAAGATCAGGGACAAGAAATGAGAAATAAAATCTCTCAATTGAAGGAGCTCGACCCGGCGATACGAGAAAAGAAAAAGCTTGTTTTTTTTGTCAAGGAAGGGATGGGAAGTTTTCTTAACGATATTATTAATCGATTATCTTCTGACTATCGGACGAAAAAGATCATAGTCACCCATTATCCCCAAATTGATGAAGGCATGAAGTGGGCGGATATATGCTGGTTTGAATGGTGTGATGAGCTAATTATTTACGGAAGCAAGCTTCAGGCGGCCCGGGATAAGCAAATCATATGCAGACTGCACAGCTACGAAGCTTTCACGGACTACCCGAAGCAAGTGGATTGGACAAATGTAGATCATGTGATCTTTGTAGCCGAGCATATTAAAAAATTCGTTTTAGAACAAACTAATAATCTTGACGAAGATCAAGCGGTTGTTATTCACAATGGCATCGATATCAATAAATATACGTTTAAAGAGAGAGAAAAAGGGTTCCGTATTGCTTATGTAGGCTACATTAATTATAAGAAAGGGCCTATGCTGCTTCTGCATTCCTTTAAAGCTATTTTTGATCGGGATCCCAGATATAAATTGCATATTGCCGGTCAATTCCAAGATCCGAGAGATATGCTTTATTTTAGACAGATGATAGCCGAGCTTGGATTGCAGGATCATGTCATTTATGAAGGCTGGCAGGAGGATATTAACAAATGGTTGGAGGATAAGCATTTTATCATTTCCACCAGTGTACTCGAAGGCAATCCGGTCGGAGTTATGGAGGCCATGGCCCGGGGAATTAAACCGTTAATCCATCATTTTGTCGGTGCAAAATGGCAATTCGGCAAATTTGTATGGAATACGCTTGATGAGCTTACCGATATGATTATGTCGGAAGAATATACTCCTAGAGAGTATCGGAATTATATTGAAGAAGGCTATTCATTAGATAAACAAATAAATGAAATTCACCGTGTATTGCAAACGTTCAAGAAGGACACCGAGGAGATTGCTGCGGCCGCGAATGAAGGTATGGCCGGAGAAGCCTCAGTACAAGAGGTTACACAGTTTTATGATAATTTCCTGAGCTATTTGCAGCAGGATCGACAAAGGGATAATCCAAGGCATCTATACATCAAACAGCGGTTGCAGCAAATTGTCAAACCTGGTCAGAATGTACTCGATTTGGGCTGCGGCATAGGGATAACCACGGAATTTATCCATTCGCTTGGGGTGGAGAAGGTTATTGGGGTTGATCTCTCACCAAAATTAATTGAGTATGCCAAAAGTACGGTTGCTGATGTTGAATTTATCGCGCATGACATTACCACACTGGATCTGAATGAACAGTATGACGTGATCTCTCTTTGTGATGTTATGGAGCATGTGCCAAGGGATAGATATCCTGATTTATTCCGGGTTATCCGCAAGCATTTAAAGGAAGAAGGGATTGTGTTTATTACGATTCCTGACCCCGAATACTTGGATTTTATTAGAAAAATTATGCCCGATAAACTGCAGATTATTGACAACAGTATCATGTATCACGAAATGAGTGATCTTAGTAGGGATAACGGTATGTCCATTAAGTTTTTTAACGCATATAAAATATTTATTGATAATGAGTACAATGAGTATGTGATTACCACCCAGAACTTTAAAAAGACTTGGGATAGGCTCTTATCAAAATAAATCTTTTCTTAAATAAGAGGTGACAAAGGGTTCCTGCGTGGATTTCATTTAATAGTAACGTATCTCAATTAATCGATAGAATTCGCAGCAAAACATTATACTCGGTATCACGGGATTTGTTTATGTCGAACTTTCGCGCATGTGGCAGCCCGATATTTGCGTCTGGGATAGGTTGTACTTAAAAATACAATCTATTCCGGAACTTGCCGATTTGGCCGCAAATGGAAACCGATACCCAGATGAGTATAGTAAGAGCACTAGTATCATTATTAAAAATAGGGTTGATTTCAGAGATTTCCTCTAACACAATTCACATTTTTGTCCGATATTATTATCATAAGAACCCAGTCGTGGAGGTGTTAGAGGTGGAAGTGAACTTATCATACGGAGCTTCTGAAAATAATAGATACCAAACGGCAGCAAGCAAGTCCTTAGTTAACGATTCCCCTGTTTCATCAACGGCTAACCTTCATTCGGCAAAAGACATAAAAGAAGCGGAACTTAGGGGAGAGAACATCCCTGTCAGTGAGGAACAGTTCATCAAAGCGATTGAACGGGCCATTAAGTCCGTTGAAGGCGCAGCAACTTCCCTGGAATTTTCCGTGCATAAAGAAACAAAGCAAATCCTTGTTAAGGTATTGAACAAGGAAACCGGAGAGCTCATTAGAGAAATACCTCCAGAGAAGAATCTCGATTTAATCGCTAAGATATGGGAGATGGCTGGAATCATCATAGATGAGAAAAGATAAATTAATAAGCGGGAGATGATGACTAATGGTTACACCCCTTAATCGCTTTAGTGGTTTGGCAAGCGGAATGGATATCGATTCCATTGTTAAAGGTCTAATGACGGCTCATAGAAAGCCACTGGACGTCCTTAAACAAAAAAAGCAGATAATCGAATGGCAGCGTGAGGATTATCGCGATATGAATACGAAGCTGTGGGATTATCGCAATACCAAATTATTTGATTTTAAGCTGGAAGGCAATTTAAGCTCCAGAACGGCTACTTCCGCCAATCCGGATATTGTTACAGCCAGAGCTACAGGAGATGCGCAGATTGGGCCGCTAAATATTAAAGTAAATAGTGTAGCTACAGCCGCCTCTAATATAAGTGCAAGCGATATACGAGCAAATTCCTCATTTGACCCGACAAAAACATTAGCTAGTCAAGCGGCTAATTTGGCAGGCACGCTTACTGAGGTAACTCCAGCAACAGATCCTCCTACATATGAGACTTATGAAATTAAAATCAATGATAGTAAAGTGATTACGATCAACCCGAATGTAGACTCGCTGAATAATGTGATTGCCCGCATCAACGCAAATACTAATGTCACGGCTTTTTATGAAGTGGGCAGTGGGGGAGGTTTGGTCTCGTTTACTTCGAAGCAGACGGGCAAAGTGAACGGTCCCAATAAGGATTCGGCCGACATCACCTTTGAGAACGTAAAAGGTAATTTTACGACGGACATTTTAATGGTGACGGGTGCAGGTACAGCAGCTACGGATGCCTCTGTAGATATCAATGGGGTAACTGGTATTACGAAAACGAGTAATACTTTTACCATCAATGGTGTTGAACTTACATTGAATCCGCAGACGCCGGCAGGCTCTTCAACTACAGTCATGGTAAAAACAGACACAGATAAGATGGTTGAGAGCATAAAGGGCTTTATTAATGATTATAATGAAATTTTAAAAACGATGCAGGACAAAATCAGTGAGAGCCGATTCCAAGGTTATGCACCACTGAGCGACGAGCAAAAAAAGGAAATGAAGGATAGTGACATTGAGCTTTGGACCAAAAGGGCGCGAAGCGGTCTATTAAGGAATGATTCTTATCTTAGCCAGGCTGTCAGCGGAATGAGAATGGCTATAGTGTCTCAAGTTGAAACAGGGAGCAAGGACTATAAAACGTTAAGCTCTATCGGTATAGAGACCGGTCAATATGTTGAAAACGGGAAGCTATATCTCACCGATGAGAAAAAGCTGAGAAAAGCCATCGAGGAAAATCCTGATGCCGTAATGGCCATGTTTACGGCTAATGGAAATGGTGATTCGGACAAATCGGATGTGGGAATTGCAGAACGGATTTATGACCAATTGAAAGTAACGTTAGATGGTCTTACGAGCAGAGCAGGTACAGTCATTTCTCTTAAGGACAATAGTGTTCTTGGAAAGAGACTGAATGAAGTGGATAAAGAAATTGATCAATGGAACACTCGATTAAACGATATTGAAAATCGATATTATCGGCAATTTACAGCGATGGAGAGCGCTATTAGTCGATATAATTCTCAATCCGGATATTTAGCCAACGCATTCGGTGGAGCATAATAGCAGGAGGCCCTAAGATGATACAATCAGCGCAGAGAAATAAATATTTGGAGGCATCGGTTCAAACTGCAACCCCTGCACAGCTTTTGATTTTATTATGTGATGGAGCTATACGTTTTTGCAGAGCGGCGATTGAAGCCATTAAGCAGAAAAAATATGCTGAAGCGAACGATAATCTTTGCAGGGCTCAAGACATTATCAGTGAATTTATGATTACCTTAAATCCTCAAGCGTCTATTTCGGATAATTTGATGAAGCTTTATGAATATTTTAATTTCCGGTTGATTGAGGCTAATACAAAGAAAGTGATTGAACCCGCGGAAGAGGTGCTGGGATACTTAATTGAGCTGAAGGAAACGTGGTATCAAGCTTCAAAGTTAGCTCAACAGAGTCCCGGTGCCGGAGTAACTTATGGATGAGCTCTTTCAAGAGTTGGAACAACTCATGGAGGATTGGATGCAGTCTCTATCACATATGACCTATGAAGAGATAACAGCATATGTCGACAGCAGAGAGCAAATCATTGAAAGGATGAAGTGCCTCTCTTTATCCCGGACGGAACGAAGCGGGTTTACGGTACGAGTACAACGCTTGCTTCAATATGATGCGTTAATCCTTGCCAAAATGAATGAGCTTAGAGATGAGGGGTTAGAAAGAACCAGTAAAATCAACCAGGGCCGGTTACAAAAATCGGCGTACGAAATTGACATTGTTCCGGATAGTGTATTTTTTGATCGGAAGAAATAATTGACGGCTGGATTAAGGTAATTGACTCCAATCTAATGCTAAAAGCAATCCTTCATATTATAAAACGAGTGATACTCACAGCTGTGCTGTGAGTATTTTTTTATCTGTGGACAATGTGCATAACTCTGTTGATAACTTTGCCAGAAATGTCGAAAAACCGCGATATGACGGGCTTTTTGGATGTGAATAGGTTATTAAGAGAATGTTAATACGAGAATTTTCAAAATATTTCTATAACACGCGGATGCTGCATTGACATGGGTAAGTTTGGGATGATATATTCGAAATGTAGGCTAGAGCTTGCAGTTATTTGATAACGAAGGGAATGTTTTTGCATGCAAGGTAAAGTGAAATGGTTTAACGCAGAGAAAGGTTATGGCTTCATCGAACGCGAAGACGGAGGCGACGTATTCGTACACTTCTCCGCAATTCAAACTGACGGCTTTAAAACGCTGGAAGAGGGCCAATCCGTTGAGTTTGATATCGTAGAGGGCGCTCGTGGTCCTCAAGCCGCTAACGTCATCAAGTTGTAATCATCCGGCCGGATTCGGCCGCCTTTATAGATGGTTATGTTTGAAGATGGCTGGACACCCCGGAAATCGTTCCGGGGTGTTTTTTTTGTAGTACGCCCAGCATGGGCGTCATCTTTAGGGTGAAAGTCCTGAACGGGGGCTGGCGAGCGCCTACCGTAGCCAAGGGCAAGGGTGTCCGTCGCGAGGCGGAATCTGAAGGAAGCCGG
>NZ_JBVASZ010000019.1:0-99513 GCF_057814255.1 Paenibacillus sp. F024 | reverse complement strand
CAATTCGGACGCCTCCATGTGCAAGGTTTTTCGCGGGTAAGTCCCTGTTTTCCTTGCACTTGAATTCGACAAAAGAGGTCCTAAACCCTTGTGGCTGTCGGACTTTTGATTCGTTCAGCAAGCCCTAAATAGTTAATAATCGTTGATAAAATCACTTCTAGGTCTGGATTTGCAATCGGATCAATCATAGTTTCTGGCAGCTGAAGTAAATCATCATCGATTGCTTGAGGAGCTGAAATGTAATATGCCCCGTATGAATGTCCTATTACTCCACTCGCCCCAATTAGGTTAACGAATATGTAAAAGGGATCTTGCATGTTCAGCTGTTCATAATTCCTTATTTGATTAAGAATTGAATCTCTTAGTGAATTTTCAAAATGTGTAGTGCTAAAAAACTCTTTACGTGGCTCTTCATAGCTTTTACGATAATTAAACGACATATTTGACACTTGTTCTATAATAGCATTCCGAAATATTTGGGTATGCCCCCTATAACCATCGGTTCCTATAGATTGATAGTATAATCCATGGGCATTTATGCCCTGGTTATATCCTGATCCACCTAACACAGAAAGATTAATACTACTTCGCTGTTCGACTATAGGATAATTTGATTCAATATTAAAAGCAGAAGTCGGTAAGAAGTGAACTAGTACAAAGGGCGTCTCTTGTTTATATATGTTTAATGTTTTTTCTATACGTTGTACACGAAATCGATTGTATTGATCAAGAAAATGATCTCTAACATTCATCATTCTTCTAATATCAGATGTACCTGCAGGGACTTTAGCAGAGGCTGTACGTAACATAAACTTAAAATTCTTAACCATATGTGGCCCATTCCAGCTCCTTGGTACGCGTATATGGATAACGTGCCCTCCACCGGTCAAGGAAATATGTCTGTACAATATATTTGTAAGAGCTGGATCAGTATTAGTTTCTACCCATTGCTTATACTTTAAAATTTCTTGATCGGGGTTGATATCAATGCCGGTAACTTCAATCGGAGTTCCTTCCCTTTCCTTCACTCCAATAAATAGATCTCCTCCTTGTGTATTTGCAAATGCAGCCACCTCTTCAACTAGACTAATGTTATTTGAAATCGTTTCTTTAAATTCGAGCTGTATCCCTTCTGTAGTACCACTTTCAATTAATAATTTCAAATCGTCTTCGTTCACTTCATCGAAAGTTTTGTGAAAAGTTGACATTTTTTCTTTGCCCCTTCTGTTAAATTTTTTAATTTTGTCCCTCATGCTTCTTCTTGATCTGAGTTATTTCAAGGAATTCTTGAAGTTTTGCTGGGAAGATCTCCTCTCCAAAATGAGAGGTCTTTTTAAGTGTGTTCCAAATTCCAACACTGCTTTTGTCATTAGAGTCATAGCCTATAACTGACTCTAGTTTTGGAATGTTAAAATGTATTTTCGCAGGAGATGTTTCCGAAATTAATCTCCAATTTGTTGTTATCATTGAACGTTTGGTTTTAGCATTCATTGCTTCACCTTTGGAATTAAAAACAATGATTTCTTCTAATCCATCGTTATATAGATGGCTTTTTTGCAACTCATCGATTGATGTAAAGGTGAGTTTTGAGACAAAATCTTGTTCAAAGTCGAAATCATTAATCACAAAATAATCAATTCCAAAATGTTTGCAGAGCTTGATTAAAATTGAAGCAGTAATTTTACCATGATGTGGAACTATTGCGATATTATTAAAATTCAAATATGTAGCAGCATACTTATCATCAGCAGTGATATCCAATACATTTCTTCTGATAATTTCTTTATACGTCATCAGGTCGTTAGGACCTTCTACTAGTAGCACTTTTTTACTGAATATTATTTTATTAAGATTTGGCTCAATTAGCTTAATATAATTGTTGTAGTCTTTTATTTCAGAAAGTGCTTCTTCGTCTGAATCTTCAAAAATTTCTTTATCATGTTTGTTGTATTTTAGAACAGTTTGCTTGGTTATTTCATCAAATTCAAAACGAATCAAGCCTCGGGTATCAAAGATATCCAACATTTTATCAGAATGTGTTGTATAAATTACTTGATGTCCCTTTTCCGCTAATCCACAAAGGACGGTTTTGTAGAAATATTCTTGGTGATTTTCATGTAAAAAGCTCTCAGGTTCTTCAAATAAAAACAGGCACTTGTCGGTTCCGTTGCTCTCTGCTATTGCTTGAATTACTGCCATAACAAACATAGAAATGTAACCATCACCGAAATGGTCGATTGGCACCAGATTATCCATGTCTCCGTTAAGACCCACTTTAAACATCATCTCTAAAAATATATCTTCATAATCAGGTAATCCAAATTCAATGTGGCACTGATTCTGCCTTAAATTTGTTGAATAATTAATTTGTATTTTTCCAAGAAATTCATTTAATTTAGAGTCTGCAAGAACTTTATCAGTCGCGCTTTTTACTTCTCCTTTAAAAACATCTTTTTTTCCAACCATAATATTATCTGTATCCACTATGCTTCTGATATGCTTTGCTAGAAAAGAAGACAGGTTTCCCCAACTCGTTTTCTTTGTCGATATTTCTTTTTTTATTTCATGGAAGTTTATGTAGAATATTTTAAAATACTTTGCTGCACCGAAAGCGCTAGAGCTCCTGCTACTTTGATTGTAGTCATCATAGGAACTAATTTTTGTGCTCTCTATTTCATGGCCATCGAGTTTGATTTCTAAAAAATGATATCCAGTGAGATTTGCAGTCCCCCATTCAACTTTAGGCTCGCTACTACTGCTTACTTTAGTTACAATTTTAGGTATATTGCTAAATTTCCTTTTGTGAAAGTCGTTAATTGTAAAGGTGTCTTTAGTCACATACTTTTCTGTTATTCCGTACAAAATTGAATTTAGAAAATTCGTCTTACCTGCATTATTGTACCCGACTATTGCTACTGGTTTTTTAAAATCGCTATTAGGAAAATGAACTGTTACTGCTTGGCCAAATGACCTGTAATTTTGGACTTGTATGCCCTCTATACGAATATGGCTCATTGTATGCACCTCTAGTTATTTTGGTGAATGTACCAATCAATTTACGAAGAAACAAATTCAGGCAGTTATTATTGAACACCATTTTTTAAAATACCAATCCCAAATCTAAATTATCTCATTCATTTTATTAAACCCACATATTAGTCATTTCCGTAATCGGGTTCATAATCAGGCTCAATAGTAATTGTTTTCTCAAACGTATGATCTATGCCGGCGGCCGTTACCTCGTCTAAACTATTTAGTTTCAAATCGCAAACTCTACACTTTAATGACGTGATTTCATATTGATTATCCTGGTATGTTATCCACGGCTCTTCCTCGTCGATATACTCTGGTCCTTCAACTAAAATTTCTCCGTATATTACAGCGTGGCCGCCGCAAGAAGGGCATGTAGTGGTTTCCTGATCATCATCTGATAATACAGGGATCACTTTCAATACATCACGAGGAACAGGACCTTCGTATTTTATCCTCACTTCTGTACGATGTCTCTGAATTCGAGCTTCAATTATCGCCTTCAAACTGACGGACCGAGCTTGAATAATCTCTTCTGTCGCTCTTGCCTCTCTTGGTCCGAGCAGATCACGTAACGATTTGTTTTGAAACTCAAGAAGCATTTTACATACATCCCAAAACTTTGGCAACCAGTGGTCCATACTCATTCCTACGAAAGGAAGTGCTCCCGAGTGCAATTCCTCGTTTCTGTGATTTGCTAGAGTCATGCAAAATTTCTTTGTATCAGCATCAAAACGGGGGACATTTACTAAGTTTTGAAGGCGTTCAAATACTGTTTTTGCTGTAATTGTCTTAAAATCTGTACTCTGAGACTCGTTAATAGCAACCAAGAATCCGTGTGGAGTGTTGGGATCAACAATCAATGACGGGTGCTTATATGCTAATGCAGCCTTCCCTAAGAGTTCCAAAAAAAGAGATGCCCAGAGTTGAAACTCAGCGAAATCCCCTTCGTCACGTTTGTTAATTGCTTTTCCTATGTATAATTTAGATTTGTTCCATAAGGATTCGTAATCTATCATAATGGCCTCCGTATTTCTTATTGTACTGTAACTCTTTCTATAACCCGAACTGCTTTGGCGCTCGAATTAGCTACTCCTCGTCCATGCAAACAACGCCAATTATCTATGATCAATATATCGCCTTGAGACCAGTTTATTGTATCCAATGTAACTTTGGAGATCGATTCATTAAGCTCGTTTATTGTAACAGTTGATTCCTTATTCGTTGCGAGCATACAGCTTGTATCGAACCTGATCCAGTTCTTTCTGTGAGTATTGCTATATCCACGTAGGGTAGCCAAGAAACTATGCCGACTATTTATAATGGTGAATAAACATCTATCTAAACGCTCTTCAAGATCTTGAGAAAACTTAATTTTCTCAAGATCTATTAAAGTTGTTGACTGAACTTCACCCTCAATTTGCTTTGCATACAATAAAATATATCTTGCTGGAACTTTTTTATAAGCAGTATCAGTATGTAATGGAAAATGACCTGTCCCATATAATGCGCTCAATGAATTTGGTCTTGCCTTCTTCGTATCTACAGGAATTAGTGTATCAACTAGGGTACCAGTTGCCCTCGATGGAATTGGTTCACCCAAGGTGTTTGCTAGTTTTAGTAGATTATCATGTTTCAGTGACTTCTCTCCCCTTAAGAAAATCCATCCGGTATCACGCAATTTGTTTAAGTCAATATCCATACCATACGCTCCATATTTAGAAATTAGGAAACCTTAAGATGGCTTGAAATTAGCTGCTGTAGTTCGAGCTTATTCATAACTTCCCTACGAACAGATTATCCAAAACCAGTTTTGAATGGGCACACCAAATGGGGCTTGTTTTGATCATGGTCCTTAAGCCACCAATGGAACTCTAGTTCCTTTTCATTGTCACGAGGTAGTTTGATCAGAAAAAACGGGACGTTTTCGTAACGAAATGGAACATTATCAAACTCCAAACCAAGTGATTCCGTATTCTTAGCGATTTCTAACCAGCTGTAAAAATGATTGAGAGCAAAATGAGCAAATACTCTGTTGATAATCCAAATTGTTGCTGTCAGATGTTTATACTTCCAATAGGGCTTGCCGTATTCCCACTTGGTGATAATATCCCCTAATGCCGAGTCGTCTTGTTTCGAGATGAACTCCATTTCATATTTGCTTCGTTCTCTTGAAGGCCGATATTTATTGTCAACCTGTCGCGTATGTGTATGTCCTTCAATAAATTTTTTCCAATTTACATATGCAAACGCATAAGGGCATTTGGTATCAAACAGTTCTAACTTTCTAACACACGCGATATGATCCCGAAGGATTATAGCTCTCAAGTGTTTAGCAATCGCGTAGAAAGTGCTTCTATTGCTCTGATAAATGAGTTCGTTTATTTTTTCAATAAATCCGAGGTATCTCTCGTCGCTGCCGGACTCTCGAATGGATTCGAATTCTTTATAATAATTTCCATAAATCATGATTTTTGACGGCGACTTAACCACATAATGTTTTTCGGGTTGAATTGATTTATAACTTGGATCGACTGCCTGCAAAATAAAATTCATACCACCTTGTAAATTGCGAAACGAAATTTCACTGGACAAAATGATATCATTAAAATTGATCTTTTGTTTATAGTACATGGATATCCAATTCGTCACTTCGGTTGATTTGATTACGAGTTTGGATTCCCATAACTCTGAATAATTACAAGTACTGCTTAAATATTGATGGCCGCAGGAACATTGAAACGGTGCAGTTAACGTGTCATCACCGAGACGATACGGATAAGATTTATCGCATATTGGACAGCGATCCGACAACGGTTCTCCATGGATAGGACATTCATGAATTAACGAGAATTGGTTTAATATGCTGTGAAAGCCGTTCTTCATGCACGTAAAGCAGAATGTCAGCTGTTTGCGAAAAAAATCTTGATAAGGACGATGTCTCGGAACAAATGTCATCAGGTTCATAAACTCTTGATTTCTAGCTTTTACGTCTAATTTCAAGATGTTTGTAATACTTTCATTGTTTAATCGGGGCATATCAATGAGATTGCAATTCTGTTGACTGTAACTTATGGATCTTCTACTTAATACTTCCTCATTACCGAATTGGAACAGAATATCTTTCGCAGTAACGCAATTTGCGTACTTAAATTTTTCGAAAATTCCCCAAGGTGATTCGTACTCTGAGATCCAGTCCGGGTTCCAAGTGAATTGCCTCTGTATTACTTTATACTCAGGAAAAACACATTTAAGTTTTCTCATACCACTTCGTGGTATGTCTCGGCTTCAATGTAACCAGAGCTAGTAATCGAGGATTTCCATTGCTCATTGTTCAGCCAGTGAAGATCCTCCCCATTTGCTCCAAAATGACGAAGTGCATTTTCAACTGTTAGCGTTAAATATTGCATTGGTATTTCGGTTGCTCTTGTAAGTCCGTGTTCCTTGCGAAGATTCGTAAATATGCTAAATAGATCCTTTGCACAATTCTCAAGACGACATCCATGATGATCAAACCCATCTGGAAAAAAGTAACGGGTAAAGGACCATCCGCTATCTTCAGGATATTCTGAAATATTGTCGTAACCGGACAAACAAACTGCCATATCATCGGCATCGACTATTCCTTTAAAATTGTATTCGTGAACCATAAATCTTCCGATTATCTGAGCTTTCTTGGCTTGAATAAATGCGCTGCGTTGATGAATAAGTTCCTCCTGTCCAACCAAGATAACTGTCATGCTAATGCCGGCACTATCAAGTTCGTTGTAAATATCCATCAACCATCCATATTGAATTTCAAAAAGACGTTGAGCGTCATCGATGAACAAAATAATTCGTTTTTGAGCTGAGCGTTCAGCCTTTTCTACAAAGTATCGATATAGTCGGTCTCTTTTTAAATTGGCTTTTCCGTTAAAGGGCAAAGCGTGCCCCACATCATTCAATAGATCTTCAAAGAAGCTACTCTCACTCGGTTGTTTGTATTGTCGACATTTCATAGTAAATATCGGGAGATGATTACCGAATTCATTCGGAAGTTCGTATGAAAGATACGTAATGGCTCTTGATTTCCCGAGTCTCGGTCTGCCGTAAATCATCCCTCCGGGTGAACGATTTGTGATCCATTGGGCAACGGTATCATACATACGAATAATTTCGTTCGTCGGCAGCAGGTATCTTCCGGTCTCAATGGGGTGAGTACCTTGAGCCACATACGGTCTTGGCGGTGACAAGGCAGAACTTTTTTCGATGGGACTAGGTTGATTCACCATGGCTCTCCCTCCGCTAATAAGTAATGGTCTTAAACCGTTTTCGATCTAAATTCATACTCTTTTTAGTGGATGCTTCTATTAATGGAACAACATTTTCGCTCTGAGTATCATCAGGAAGAACCTCTTTGGAGACCAATTTTTCTTTCTCCTTTTTTTTACTTCGTTGAAGTGCGGCTAACCGATTACGATCCGATCGACTCGTTTTAGCCTGTTCTTGCAAATATCTGTGATAGCATTCAATTGGATCATCGTAATTGGTGAAATGTAGTATTTTCAACTTTCTTAATTTGTTTATCTGTTTTCTAACTTGAAGTGAATGCGGCGTAATACCCCATTTTCCATTGGCCGTAAGTGCGCCAAACTCACTGCCATCTGGCAAAAATACTCTAATTACTCGGAGATCGTCGATATTCACCAGTAGATCTAATTGGGTGCCAATAAGTTCAGGACTTCGTGATAATACTTCGTTACGATATTCAGTCCCCTCGTAATAAATAAAAGGGCGCTTTCCTTGGCTGATGTTTCCTTGAACAACTCTGTTTGC
This sequence comes from Paenibacillus sp. F024, assembly GCF_057814255.1. Lineage (NCBI taxonomy): Bacteria > Bacillati > Bacillota > Bacilli > Caryophanales > Paenibacillaceae > Paenibacillus > Paenibacillus sp. F024. Next base: position 91,668 of record NZ_JBVASZ010000019.1, on the reverse strand, counting down.
GGTGAGAGAAAGAAAAGCGATTTCCTGTCTTTTTTCCTCAGTCATAACTCGTGGAAGCAAACCTCTGTTTAAACGCTGTTCTAAACATTGCAGCGGTGTCAAAAGATTTATCCCTTCATGTTTCGTTCCGTTGTAGTTGGATATAAGTACATCTGTCAGTTCTTCTATGTGCTCAGCGGTAATCCGATATTTTACTGCTTTTTTCTCCGGATCTTGTCGTCGTGGATCTCTAGGGTTGCTGCCGGTTGTGTTTACTAGACGATGGAACCCATTTTCTTCTAACGTTTCGAAAAACCTTTCAATTATTCCTCTTCTCATTGGCAATGCCACAGAACCAGCATTAACCGAGCAGCCAATGGTTCGTTTAAGTCGATCTCTGACTTGATTCGCTAAATTAGATTTTCCATTATCCAGATGAAATTCATCCCACAAAGCCCATTCCATTTCTGGAAACAGCCTTGATGCAAAGCCGCCATTCGGATGATAAGTTAATCCTGGGATTGTTAATTGAAGCGTTTCCTTGGGCATGACAGCTTTTTTAATGCAATGCAGTACATCGCTAGCGGAATACTCCTTATTAAAGCTAAGATAGTGACCCAAGATGATTCTTGTCGCAACATCAATGATGCAGAGTAACCAAAGGCGATCCATTACTTCCACAATTTCGTCGCCTTCTGGCGTATGGAACACAATGGCAATTGAACAATCTATTCGATGTCCGTCAAATTGAACACGTTCTAAAGGTCTAACTGGTGAATGAGCATTCGGAGCGCCTATTCCTGTATGTCTTGCTTTTTGACTTGCACTCTCACCGTAGCGTTTAGCGGCTTCGCCAAAGTGCCATTGTTCAAGCATATCAACATAACGATATAACGATCGTTTTCCTAAATCTCCACTTATAAATGGATATTCGCTGGATGTGATACCTGCCTTAGTACAGGCTTCCAAGAGTTTAACATGAAGATCTTTTACACTAATTTTAGGCGATCGTACTTCTCGTTTTGTATTTCTACCCAAATACAAATTGTCAATGGTTTCTTTAACGGTAGGGTACTGCTTTAATAGTAATGTAAAAGCGCCTGTCATTTTGGAAAGCTCGTCCTGCGTTGATAGTATAGGTAGAGACTTGCGTTCATATTGTTTTAATCGTTTCCGGGGAATAAGTGCTCTATAACCCCAGATTCTACCTTGATCATCGTAAGAAAGGCATCTCTTCACAAATGCCAATATATCTTTCCTGTCAATGAGTGTATCGGCGCTAATTTCATGGAGTGGACGCTCATTCTTCATATACATGTCGATGGCCTTTTTTCTCGCAAAAAAAGTCTCTTTATCATTAGAATCCAATTTATCTTCATGAACAATCGGCCAGATTGATGTATCTAAATGTGCCGGATCAATTTTCTCATTCTCAATCCATTTTTTTTTAGGCATTGCTCCACACCTCTGTTTTTGAATCTAATGGTTTGTGAGTGATTGTAGAGTCAATCATTCCCCGATAAATCAGCTGATACACAGTTTCCCGTATCCGTTGACGACTAAGATCCGGAAGCGCTTGTTCTATTTCTTCTATCGTGGTTTTGGAGGTCTTGCCTAGAACTTTCATGATTTGATATTGGACTGTTTCCACAAGAACAGGGCGTTGTTGAATGTAAGGGATAATAGTTTTCATATTATTCAAATAAATCAAGTTGGATCGGATGTCTTTATCGGTTCGAATGAGATGATTGACCCCATTTTCTTGGCACCATTTTGCTTGAGCATTCGTTTGTTTATAAGATCTTGATGAAAATCTTTTGTCGTTAAGGTCAAGTTCAGAAGCATACTTCACTTCCAAGAAGCACTCCGTTCCGTTCATTCGCTGAATCCACATGTCAAAAATGGATTCTACTAATTCTCCTTGCCATTCGACTTGTATTCGCTTGGGTTGTTCACAAAAAGCAACAATGTCCGAATCAGCTTCAACGAGAATCCAATGATCGTATTCCAGATCGCTAAAAAACCTCACATCGCGGTTCATTTTGACGCTAAATGCTTCCCAATAATTATTACCGTATCGAGTGCTGCGCTTCATGGGGATTGGTGTGTACACGCTTTCACCTCATTTTTCATAAATCGTTCATTGCCGCCGCTGATCAGCGGTAAGAAAACTCCTTATTTGAGGGAAGTATTGTGACAAACTCTTAATTCAGGGGTGTATTTGTGTCATTTTCTCTTGACACAAATATACCCCCAATTCACAGATAAGTCCAGGAAATTCTGGAAGTGAATTGGGGGTTGTTTTGTGTCATTGGACACCAATCAAGCGGTTTATATTTTCTTATTTAACTTATCACTTCTAACTTTTTAAAGATTACAAACGAATGCTTGTATGGCTCCAATATTACTCATTAAAGTTTCAGTATCTTATATCAATTGATTGGTCTGAGAACCACTATGGCTATCCAGTCTACAGTTATGATTTTGTTCAAAATAAATCTTTTTTAAATGCTAATGTTAATCCTTCTATAGTAACCTGCTGCCTGCCTCAATGAGTCTTTATAGGATACACTTCAAAACATCATTACCCCTCTCACCTTTCATTGATGTAGATTACACAGTATTTTGTACATATGTCTATTAGTGGCTGAAGTCCTTTTGTTACACCTGCATTTTTATTTAGTGTCATACACCTCATAAGCTCTCTTCTGTAAGTTGTCATGATGACATTCAGTTGGTGATCAAAGACGACGATTGAGCAGCTGAATTCTTGAAAAACCTTCCAATTACCCATTGAAGGGTTGTTTGGCATGCACAGATATTAGTATAGCATCATCTCTCCCTGCCCCTATTTAAAAATGTTGACAAGATATTAGCAGGTTTAGTTAAGCAAAAGGCTGCCGGTCATCGCAATAAAAATAGCGCCTCCGATTGTCGGCGCTAAATAATAGAACTTCAGTTAAGGGAGGTATGCCGTCCACAAAAATAGAAATGTTCTTTCCTTCGGCAAAAAACGGGTGCGGTAGCTGATATTATTCCGTCCATATTTCCAGTTCGAATTACTTCGTCCAAGTCGATTTCCTTGGAGCTCTCAGAGAGTATTTAAATATTTATGAAGATTCTCGGAGAGCAAACTATACGCAACTACTTTCTTTTTATACTGCTTTACTACATCAATGTTTCTGTTATTAATGAACGCGTATAATTTAACATCGTTTTTACCCATTTTAGTATCTATCATTAATGGAATCCCCTTGTTCTCCGGATTTAAATATAATTGCTCGGTTCCAGGCCATATATAATGTTTTTTCATAAATACAGCTTCATTAAACAAATCAATAATTTGGATTTTTTCATCCCCTTCGAGATTCCTTCCCCCATAGGAAACAGCGACATTCGTCCCGTTAATTTTGGTATGTAATTGGAACTTGCTTAAAATCCAATTCACAGTACCGGTAGGAAGACATGTAGCTAGTATTTTGAATAAACTGAAGAGAATCGTTAACACGATGAAAAACCAGGTCAACTTCGTCATCACCTTTTCAAATGTAATGTATATATCAAGTTCATAGTTTTAATCATACTTCTACTTACTCTATTTTAAACCATCCAATCCAGACTATTTTGAACCACCCATTCGGGTTTTCGTGCCTCTTATTCCCTAAAGACCGATTGGATGTTTCTTTCATACTTTCGTTTATCTAAATAAATGAGCTCGAAAAAATCCGGGGATGATTTCCCGCGGATTTCTTCGAGCGGCTACTCGTTAAAACCAGATATGAAGCTTATAGCAGCTTATCCACCGGCTTACTTAATTAAATGTTTCCATTTCGATAACTCTTTTTTTTGCAAGATCACCAAAGTAAGCTGCCATCTTCATCAAACGAAAGAGCATGGGGGTCGCCAGTTAATTCGATGTGAGGCTCGTTCTTGAGCTCTTCATAAATGGCCTCGCTCACCCATAGCTCTTCGATATGCAGCGTGTTGCGTATGAGCATCATGCGAAGCTTCGCGGGATCAGTAACGCGCAGCATGTTCAAAGCACCATCCATCAAAGCACGATCATCGCTAAACGTCATGGGAATAGCCGCGCGAATAACAAACCCGCTAGTTGCGCAGTTTAGATACATCGCCGTTTTATCGATATCTTTCACTAAGGCTTCGGTAGTCAAATCTGCAAGACCTATACCGGTTGCATTCCCGTGAGAAGGCTCGGATAAACGCAGCACCCCTATATATATAAAATAAGGCTTCTCCGGCTCCGGTATCCCCTGAATGCGCAATCGTCCGATAATATTCGTATCCATCCCTGTACCGCTGAAGTTTTTCCCCATTTCTCCGATAATCAGCATGTCTGCTTGATCTACCGGAAGACGCGGCATCAAGCTCTTGGCCTGTTCCAAAAGAGCCTTCTCCCTCTCAAAAATGCGGTCATCGGGTAATCCTTCAATAATAGCGGTTTGCTCCTTCGCATTTTCTATGATCCCAATGCCGCCGATGACGGGTGCGTGCTTCAGTACACTGCCGCCGATCAATGGAATCATATCAGCCAAATGCCCCGCACCGAAGCTGTGGAACATATCCGCTCCTTTAGCCCGTCCCATCCCCACGGTCATCATTTTTAACAGACCGCTTTCGTAATCGCCATGGAAGGAGGTGTGCGGTTTGATCCGATTGACTACGACGATCCCGTCCGCATGGAACGCTTCTTTTGCACAATGTACCGGAACGCGGCGGCCGAAAGCTTCAAATTCATGAATGACTTCGACCTCACTGGAGCAGGAAACAGGACAGCCAAGCGCAGCCTCGGACATGCCCATGCTATTCAATATATCCCTTTGTCCTTCACTTTCCCCGCGTCCATGAGTGCCCATCGCCGAAAATACAAAGGGGTTGTATCCCCTAACCTGCAAAGCTTTTACAATGTTCCGCAAGATCTCTGTATAATTGGCAATCCCGCGACTTCCCGCCGTAATGGCGATCGACGCCCCAGGCTTTAAATTCCTGGAACGGCCACCTGTTAGCAGGTTGTCTACCGCTTGTTCGATATTCCATGCTATATCCTCTACTGCCGGAGTTTGTGAATGTACCTTGATCGGATAGATTGGAATAGAGCTCGCTTTAATAGACATGTCTTTATCCTCCCAAATGTCATTGTTCAATCCATCATCCGACTTGATAAGCCGATGCTACATTTCGAAATCATCCGCAAGGGCACCCTTTTTGTTTTTCATCCCTGCATAGATGCTGATTGCAAAAATAAGGATGGAGATGACTAACAATGTTCCGGAAATCGGTCTCGTAAAAAGTGCGAAGAAGCTGCCTTTATATATCGTTAGAGACTGCATCAAAGCGCCTTCCATGAGTTTCCCCAGCACAAACGTTAAGACAATCGGTGCCAGCGGAATATCCGCCTTCTTCAAAATGTAGCCGAGCAGTCCAAAAGCAAGCATAATACCAACGTCAAACATGTTATTATTTACACTGTAAGCCCCCACAACGGCTACCGCCAAAATAATCGGGAACAGCAATTTATAGGGAACCATCGTAATTTTGGCCCATAAGCCCGCCATCGGCAAATTCATGATCAACAGCATAAAGTTTCCGATAAACATACTGGCGATAACCGCCCATACGAAATCGGGGTTTTTCTGAAAGAGCTGGGGTCCCGGCGTCAAACCGTGCATAATAAAGGCGCCTAACAACACCGCAATGACGGGGGAGCTGGGAATGCCTAGCGTAAACAACGGAATTAAAGCTCCCCCGCAATAGGCGTTATTTGCAGTTTCCGGTCCGGCAACACCTTCTATAGCGCCCTTACCGAAACGGGACGGATCCTTCGCCAGCTTCTTTTCCATCGAATAGGACATGATCGACGGTATAACGGAATTCGTGCCCGGCAGCAGCCCGGTGACGAAGCCAAGGCCGGTTCCTCTGAAAATAGCGTTCATCGTAGGCTTCCATTCTTCGCGTCGCGGCAACAGTCCCTTGACCTTCGGCGGCTTCTCCGCTTTTAACTTGTTTTCCGCATTCAGCAAAATTTCGGATATTCCAAACAGCCCCATCGCCAAAGGAACAAAATCAATACCGTTCATTAATTCCATTTGCCCATAAGAGAACCGTACAACGCCCGTTACCGGATCCAAACCGATTAGAGCGAGATTTAAACCGATGAGTGCAGCGATGATACCGCGGACAAGCGATTTGCCCATCAAGCCTATCACCATGGTCATTCCTAGAACCATTAATGCAAAAAACTCCGGCGGACCGAATTTCAGCGCGAGTCTGGCAATCGGCGGTCCGATGAAGGCCAGCCCGATAATCGACAAGGTTCCGCCGATAAAAGAACCTATACCTGCAACCCCTAATGCGGTTCCCGCTCTTCCCTGCTGAGCCAAGGGATGTCCGTCAAGACATGTTACGACGGAGGCGGCTTCTCCAGGCGTATTGATCAATACCGACGTTATCGTTCCTCCGTACATTGCCCCGTAATAAATGCCGGAGAGCATAATGATAGCTGGTATGGGTTCCATCCCGAAGGTCAGAGGAAGAAGCACGGCGGTCCCCGTTGTAGGCCCTAATCCGGGCAATACCCCTACAATCATCCCAACGGTTACGCCGATTAAACAATACAGCAAATTACTCAAAGTGAAAGCCGTTACAAATCCGGACAGCAAGTATTCCATCTGTGTTTCTCCCCTCTATTATCCGATTGAAAGCTCAGGCAGCGGTACATGTAATAGGGATTGAAAGATGTAAAATATCGCCATCGTCACAACGATTGAAATCCCTAAAGCCCAATACCATTTGTATTCCGTGAAAAATAATATCAAGAGCATGATTATGCTCGCGATGATGTATCCGGTGAAAGGGACGAGGAGAAGGAAGATCACCAAAGCGGCAACGATGGAGGCGAATTTTTTGAACCCCGCCCCTTTTGGGAACATCTGCGATAGGGTCATGCCTGCTTTTCGAACGGAGTCAATCATATACAACATCGAAAAAACCATCAGCAAGCCGCTTAACCAGAGAGGAAATAGGCCGGGCCCAGGACCATAGCTGCCGTAATAATCATACGTTAACGATTGCCCAAAAATGGATCCGGAAAAAATCAGGATCATCAATCCGACCCAAACTCCTGCATTTCTCATACTCAACACATCCTTTATATACCGGATAACGGGTAAAGAGATTACCTGAAGGAACCGGCCGGCCGGATCGGCCGGCCAGCAGAGTCATTACCAGCCCATCAAGTCTTTTAGATCGATGACGCCCTTCTCATCCTTTTTCAACAGATCAGCATAATCCTGCCCGGCCTTATAATCTACTTGAAGTCCGCTTTCACCCTGCTTTTTGATTTGTTCCTCATTTTTGATGGCTTTCTCCAGGGCCGCGCTTAGAACTTTCAATTTCTCTGAATCCACCCCCTTAGGAGCGGCAATCCCCCGGGCGGACCCGGAAGTAATCCCTGCATAACCGCTCTCGATTACGGTCGGAATGTCAGGCAGGAATGGAGAGCGCTGTTCCCCCATGACAGCCACAATCTTAATTTCGCCGTTTTTGTGCAGCGTGGCCAATTCACCTACGTTGGCAAACAAGACATCGACGTGACCGCCCATAACCGCCGTTTGGCTCTCCGCAGCCCCGCCGTTATGTACCGCTGTGAATTTAGTGCCAAACGCCTTGTTAAATTTTAATGAAGCAAAATGGTCATCACTTCCTACGCCGGTGGATGTGGCTGTTAAGTCATTCGCTTTCGCATATTCAACCAATGACTTGATATCCGTAAAACGCTTTTCGTCTTTATTAATAGCAATAGCACCCGGGTCCGTTATATGATTGGCAATCGGGGTAAAGCTGTCCAAATTTTCTTTACGCTTCTGCTTCGGGTCCAAATATCCGGTCATCAGGTTAGGTGTGTTGATATACCCGATGGTATAACCGTCCGGCTTGGCATTGGCTAGCTCCGTCCAGCCGATCCAGCCGCCGCCGCCAGGCTTATTAATGACGTTGATCGGTACGCCAAGCTCTTTTTCCACATAAGGCATTAACATCCGTGCCCCCACGTCCGTCCCGCCTCCTGCCGCATAGGAAATAATAAGGTTGATTGGTTTCGCAGGGAATTTCTCCTTCGTTTCGGCAGCCGGCGTATTCGGTGCAGGCGATGAGCCAGGATGGGCTGCGGGCTTGCCTCCTCCTCCACAGGCTGTGAGCGCCAGCAAACCAACTAGAGAAACAAACAAAGCGGCTTTCGTTTTCATCTTGTAAACCTCCTAATATTTGATTAGCTTCATTATTTCAACCCGCTTAAACTACGGCACTCTTGTGATGCAGAACTGCTCATCATGGCCAAGAATCTCAGCCTTAACCATTTTACCGGATGCCACTTCAAGAATTTCCCGATAAATTTCTTCGCCCATCTCCTGCAGCGTTTTGTTATGCAGCAGCACTTCGCCGGCATTCACATCGATATTTTCTCTCATTTTTGCATACGTTTTCGGATTGCCGGTAATTTTGATCACCGGAACGCCCGGAAATCCTGTCGGTGTTCCTCTCCCCGTAGGAAAAAGGATCATCTGCGCTCCGGCGGCAGCCTGTCCTGTGGACACTTCTCCGTCTTGACCAGGCGAATCCATGAGCAGCAGACCTTTCGTCGTGGGCGTTTCAGCATACTTTATCGTCCCGCTGAACGCCGCATTACCGGATTTTTTCATGCTTCCGAGCGATTTCTCAACCACGCTGGACAAGCCGCCGTCATAATTGCCCGTTGAAATGAGGTGCGTCCGCTTCGCGTTGCTCGATTCACGCACTTGGCGTTCGAGCGTCGCTTCCGTTTTGGCAATGATGTCGTAAATCTCTTGAGCCACCTGCTTGTTTATCGCTCTTCGCGCCAATATATGTTCTGTGCCCAGCAGCTCGGTAATTTCCGCGAGTATAGATGACCCTCCCTTAGAAACCAACATGTCGGAGGCAATGCCAAGGGCAGGATTTGCGATTAAACCGGAAGTCATATCCGAGCCGCCGCAGTTTAGCCCAATCGTCAAATGACTGACGTCCGCTTCTTCCCTTTGCTGCCTGGAAGCGATTTGCTGCATTTCTTTAGCGTATTTCACCCCTTGTTGTATGGCCGCCAACGAATCTCCTTCCTTTTGAATCACTACCGTTTCCAGCATCTTTTGGGCAGGCGCAATGCCTTCCGCCAGCTCATAAGGCGAGAAGCGCTCACAACCTAAACCAACGACTACGACACCGGCAAAGTTCGGATTTTTTCCGATTTGGATTAAGGTTCTTGCCGTTACTTCCAAATCTTCGCCAACCTGACTGCACCCGACCGGATGTCGGAAGAAGACGCTTCCCGGCACTTGGGCAGCAATTCTTTCCGCTACTTTAGAGGAACAAAATACGGAAGGAATGACCGCGATCAGATTGCGAACCCCAACCGATCCATTCTTTCTCCAGTACCCCATAAACCTATCGTCCATGCTTCATCCCTCTTTCGCAGTACATATTGTGGTTGTGAATCCAGCCCCCTTTTTCGATCGCCGTTTTCATCTTCCCGATTTCTTCACCATATTTTAAAACGCTTTCATCATTTCCGATGGGCTGCATAGCTAACTTATGCCCAAACCCTATATCTTCTATCACCGTGATCGCCTCTATCTTTTCCCCTATTCTCACTTGACATAAATCGCCCTTCATTAAATCTGTTAATGCAACCGCGACATTATCTTTGGAATCGATGACTAGTGCTGGCTTTACATCTGAACCGTTGTTTAAGTCTTCCATGTTCACGTGTTCACTCCTATCTGATTATGATGGTCGGACCATCGGTTAAATGACAACCCATGGGCTTCGACCGATAGCCTCTTTTATAACTACTGCATTTATATTGCAATTCGCGGAAGTATATTCTATATAAATAGGAATGTTGTACTGACAGGAGTTATGATTGGATTGGATTAATGTGGACAATCGAAAGCAGATGCTTCACCTTTCGGATGAAGAATTGGAACGAAGGAAAGGATTGGAAACCGCCTGTGCCATGCCAAAAGCCCTGCCTTCATCACTAAAGGCAAGGCTTTACATTAAATTGTTGATTGTTGTGTCGGAGGGTTTTACAGGTGCATCACATAAGCAGGATCCCCTTCTTTATTTCGCTTTTAAATCCTTGACAGGATTGACTAAGGGTTCAAAGCCGTCAATATGACACTCTACCACATCCCCGTCCCGAATGACGACAGCGCCAGGAGTTCCCGTAGAAATGATGTCGCCGGGCAGCAGCTTCATGACCTTCGAGTGGAATGAAACAAGGTACCATGGCCGGAATGTCATGTTGGAGACGATATTTTTCCGATGGATGCCGCCATTGATTACAGTGGATACGTTCAAGTCAAGAACTTCATCCACTTCCTCCGGGGTTACAAGCTGCGGACCGAAGCTAAAGAAGGTATCAAAGCTTTTGGAGCGTGTCAGATATCTTGGGTTGACGGCCAAAATATCTTCCGCCGTCATATCGATAATCGTCGTGAAGCCGGCTATCACGCCGGGAGCCTCCTCTTCCGACACATCTTTGCATTCTTTACCGATAATAATCCCCAGTTCCGATTCTGCCGTTGTTCGATTGGATTGATGAGGGATCTCGATCGTATCATAAGGCCCAATAATTGTCGTATCCGGCTTCATAAAGCTGGCGGGCTCCGTGCTAGGAGCCTTCTCGTGAAGGTCTGCTGCATGCTCCACATAATTGAGACCGATCCCCCAGATTTTTCGCGGATGCCGATAAAGCGGGCCATATTCCACTTGATCCAAAGGGATCCGTTCACGGCTCATGGCTTCTAAGTCCTTGTCCCCTCCGCTTTGATACCACGATTTCATTTCCTCTAGCTGTCCTGATCGAATGATCTCAAACAGCTGCGTTGACCAATTTTTGTTGATTCTGTGATTCAGTGTCTCTACCAAAACTACACCGCTAGGATTTACGACAGCGGCAACCTCAGAACCGTTATACTTTATTGTAGCCAGACGCATGATGTACCCTCTCCTTTGTTATGTATTTCGTTATGGTTGAATACTTCTTGCGCTTTCCACTTGATTGACCACAAAACGCGGAGTGCCTTCCTCTTCTACACGCTTAATATTTTGGAATGCGAGATGAAGAACTTTATTTAAAGTATCTCTTGTTCCTGCACCGATATGGGGGCTGGCAATCACATTGTCTAAAGTTAACAGCGGATTCGCAGGATCGGTAGGCTCCGATTCCCAAGCATCGATACCGGCTCCGGCGATCCATCCCTCCTTCAAAGCTTGATACAGTTCCTCCTCTTTAACGATTCCTCCCCGAGCCATGTTAAGGAGGATGGATGACGGTTTCATCAAACGGAGCTCCTTAGTACCGATGAATCCCCTTGTTTCGGGAAGCAATGGAATATGCAAGCTAACAATGTCCGATTTTTGTAAGACCTCCTCCAAAGGATAGAAGGCTGCGCACAATTGATTTTCCACTTCCTCTGGAGCTCGATACTTGTCATAATAAATAATTTCGGTGCCGAACGCTTTTGAACGCTTCGCGGCTTCTCGCCCGATATTGCCGAAGCCGATAAAACCATGGGTTTTGCCCTCCATTTCATAGGATGAAGGCCGCAGCTCCCACATCAGCCATTGCCCGTTTTTCGTGGATTGGTTCACCTGTATTATTTTCCGGTACAATGCAAGCGCTAACAAAATGGTCAGTTCGGCAACGCCCGTCGCGTTACCGCCTGGTGTATTGCATACCGGGAGCTGATATCTCCTGGCCGCCTCCAAATCAATATTGTCCACTCCGATTCCCGTTTTCTGAATAAAGCGGGCTCTTGTGGCCTTAGTAAATATCGTCTCGTCGAGTTTTTTGGTTGCGACTAATAAATAATCGGCTGCCGCGAGCTTTTCCTCCCGCTCCTGCACATTCATCTCTTCCCAATACCATAAATCAAACCCTTCCGGTTTGTGTTCATTTAATAGCTGCTTAAATTCCTCAAACACCTTGTCAAAATAAATAATGTTCTTATTAGACATATAACCTCTCCTCAAATTAGTATAAAAGATAACAACGTACAACTAATAATATTTTAAGATGTTCAGATTAATATAATATGATTCTTCTGATTACAATATATTCAATTGCAATGAATTGATAACTTTTATGAAAAAAGATAACGTGAGATGGAGAGAATAAGCATGAATGCAATGCCGAGACCTAGCTTTGTCAACCATTGGTCATGGCGGTCAAACTAACGTTTCCTATTCGTTTAGCATCGGATCTTTTTGTGCGTGATCTAAAAAATCGAAATTACAGTTATTGATTTCCTCCATTCGGCTTGCTAGGTAGGTTTATTTTGATTTCTTTATTAACTTGATTTTCAGCCCAAGTCACACTCACCGATGAATGAGTAATGAATGAATCAAGCTCTGCTTCTGTCGTAAACGTGTACGTAAAGTAATATTCAAACGATTTATCTTTATCTAAAGTACCGTTAGTAACCCCGCCAAAACTTCTTGAATTCTTGTGTAATGTAGGCGCAGGTTCATTGAATCTAATTTTAATTGATTCTGCTGACTGGTTTCCTTTATTTACTGTCTCGACGAAAACTCGAACCATAATTGGCGTTTCTAATGGGTGAAGCGGTTTATCAATTTCGTTTATCATTTGTTTATCTTTTACGATATCATAATTAACCGTAGTCCATAAATTTACACCTTGACTAATTTTATCTTTGAAATCACTAAATAAATGATTATGGTCTTCGTTACTACAACCAGCTAAGAATAATAAGACAAAGACAATTACTACGCCCTTTTTCAATCGCCAACCTCCATTATGTAAAATATTAAAATATTACCCATATGCGCAAAGATACCATAGTTAATTACAAGTTTACCACATTAAGGTGATGTATTTAAATTCCAAATACAAGTAACTTTTTGTATTACAATAACAGTCGTAAATAATACTCATCTGAAAAGCTGAAGGTAGGCCGCCATGTCGTCAATTGTCCATTGAGGAACTAGAATGTCCCCTACGACAGCAGAACAAGTAAACCCCTCAAACCATCCCTGCTGAATTTCTTCCTTTGAGCTGATTCTATAACCCCTCTAACAAGGCAGAGCAAGTCTGGTGTGAGGTTTGCTATGCAGACCGTAAGGGGACCAACGGGGAGACGGCGAATCATTCCAGTATTGTGATTTTTTCGACTATTAAAAAACAAAATTTAATATTCCCTTTTTGAACAGAAAAAGCCGGCCATTTTGGCCGGCTTCTATGAAAAAACATTCATCCCGTATGGGGTTATAATCAAATTAAAACTTCGATATTTATGATACGGTTCAGCGTGCGACCTGTAACTCCAAGTGTTCACTTAGACCAAGCGTCCGCGCGGTTGAATTATGAATTTCTTGAATAAGTTCCGGATTTTTCACTAATGAAACGCCATAAGAAGGAATCATTTCCTTTATTTTCGGTTCCCACGTTTTCATATGCTGCGGGAAACATTTTTTTATTAACTCGAGCATAACGGAAACGGCGGTAGAAGCACCCGGAGACGCGCCGAGCAATGCTGCTATCGAACCATCAGCGGCGCTAACAACCTCCGTACCAAATTGAAGCGTACCTTTGCCCCCAGCTTCAGTATCCTTGATAACTTGTACACGTTGGCCCGCTACTATTAAATCCCAGTCCTCGCTTTTGGCGTTCGGGATAAACTCACGTAACTCTTCCATGCGCTTTTCTTTCGATAACATAACTTGCTGGATCAGGTATTTTGTCAAAGGCATGTTTTTTGCCCCTGCCGACAGCATCGTTACGAGATTATCCGGTTTTACGGAAGTAACCAAATCAAACATTGAACCGGTTTTTAAAAACTTTGGTGAAAAGCCGGCAAACGGTCCAAACAACAACGATTTTTTATTGTCGATAAATCGTGTGTCAAGATGCGGAACAGACATCGGAGGAGCGCCAACCTTAGCTTTGCCGTATACTTTGGCATGATGCTGCGCTACAACCTCCGGATTATTACACACCATAAATATTCCGCTTACCGGGAATCCTCCAATATGTTTTCCTTCAGGAATACCGGATTTTTGCAGTAAATGCAGGCTTCCTCCCCCGCCGCCGATAAAGACGAATTTGGCCGTATGGCGTTTGACAGTACCGCTGTCGAGGTTCCGCACTTTCAATTCCCATAAGCCGTCGCTAGTACGGCTAATATCAGTAACACTTTGTTTGTAGTTTATAGCGACATTTTTTCTGTCTAAATGCTCAAACAACATACGCGTTAAAGCGCCAAAGTTAACATCGGTGCCAGAGTCGATTTTTGTTGCCGCTATAGGTTCATTCAATGCGCGGTCTTGCATAATAAGCGGAATCCATTCCATCAGTTTTTCCGGATCATCGGAAAATTCCATCCCTTGGAATAGGGGATTAATGGACAGTGCTTCAAAACGTTTCTTTAAGAACGTTACATTTTGTTCCCCTTGTACTAAACTCAAATGAGGCAATGGCATGATAAAGTCCTGTGGATTACGTATCAGCTTGCTTTTTACAAGATAGGACCAAAACTGCATTGAATCCTGAAATTGTTCATTAATTTTAATAGCTTTACTAATATCTACAGATCCATCCGGTTTTTCAACCGTGTAGTTAAGCTCGCACAGTGCCGCATGCCCCGTACCCGCATTGTTCCATTCATTAGAGCTTTCCTCTCCTGCGTTTGGGAGCTTCTCAAATACTGTAATTTTCCAGTCCGGTACTAACTCTTTCAGAAGTGTCCCCAAAGTCGCACTCATGATTCCGGCACCAATTAAGATAACGTCTGTTTTAGTTTCTCCGTTGCTCATTTTAACCGTCCTTATACCTTAAGATTTGCAGAAAGATGTAGGCGCTCCTGATGAGGGCTATAACCCAGGACGCAGCCTAGTCACATGCCTTTTCTGTATCAATTTAAACCCTATATTAAAATATTTATATACTATTATATGATAGTTATAAGCTATACGACAAGAAGTGCAGCGAAGAAGTCTTGCCAGATATTTCTTATAGCTTATAAATCAGCTTTCACATTAGCCATTTTCGATCGTTGTACCTAAAGCTTGATATCCGTTTAAACTCACTTCCGGACAAATTCCGGACAGAACACATGAAAAAATGAGGCCATATACTCCCCCACCTCCACAAAAAAATGGACATTTCCGTCTTTATAAAAAGGATGTCCACACTTGATATATGAAAATACAGTAGAAACATAGACCAGTTAACAAAACTAATTTACTCATATTATATCGCATTTTGTACATATGTATATACCTCAATTAAAACCCTCTAAAGAGATTCATAAAAAAATCAATTTTTCACGTTCGAGAATTAATTCTTGGTATCATTGTCGACGGCCTGCTTCGAAGGTATTAAGCTCAAAGCACCTTTCATTCGATATCCGAAGCTCTCATGATCATCCCCCAGCTTATACGCTTAGGTGGATCAAGAAAGGAATTTGGCCCCTTCCCGTACGATATCCTCTATTGTGTATGCATCGAGGACGCTTTGGAATTGCTCCTCAGCCTTGGAAATTAACAAGGACAGGAATTGCTCCGACCCTGTTGACGGTACACTCCAAAACGGCGTAGCTTGCCCTTTGCCAAGCGCGCGATAAACCTCTCCGACCCGTATAGCGCCCGCAGGCTTGGCCAGACGATATCCTCCCTCGCGGCCACCGTAGGTCGACACGATATCCGATTTCGAAAGCCCGGCTAGAATTTTTCGTACATATGTAGGCTCGGCGCCCAACGCATTGGCGATATGTTGGCTTTTCATAAGCGTAGATGACTTGGATAACAGCACAAGCGCCCGAAGCGACACATGAAACCAGGTCGGGCCCAAATCCCCCGACTGAATCAACAGCTGCATAAGTTCCTCCCTTGATTGAATCCGAGTAAGTAAGTTTTATATAAATATATCACTAATTTGCAATTGACAGCTACCAAAGTCCATGCTACTTTTTAATTGTGATTATTTTTTCACAATAAAAACGGAAGCGCTATCAACATTCAGGGAGGTTAAATCAATGGACTTTTTAAGCAGAGTAACTCCGGAACTCAAACAGGTTTTGACACTACTCCCTGCACTCGACCTGCGCGACTTGGCGAGTGCACGACAATTTTTATCCGTTTTACCCCCCGCGGAGCTCCCGGAGCATATACGTGTGACAACACGTACGATACACGGCGGCGGTGCTCAAGATATGTTGATAAAAATATATGAACCAGCCAATCGAGATCAATCCCCATTGCCGGCATTATTATGGATTCATGGAGGCGGGTACGTGCTTGGACATCCCGATACAGATGATGCGTTATGCGCGAGCTTCGTACAGGCAGCCCAATGCGTCGTCGTCTCCGCCGATTATCGTCTTGCACCGGAGCACCCTTACCCTGCAGCGCTTGAAGATTGCTATTGTGCATTAGTATGGATGAAGGACACGCAGGAAGAGCTCAATATTGATGTATCCAGACTTGCGGTCGCCGGTGCCAGTGCAGGCGGCGGCTTAACCGCAGCGTTGTCATTGTTGGCCCGAGACCGTGGAGGTCCTGCCATCGCATTCCAGATGCCGCTGTATCCAATGATCGACGACCGGAATTTCACCGCTTCAACCCACGAAATTACGGATAAACAAGCCGTATGGAACCGCAGCAACAATCTGCTCGGTTGGGGCATGTATTTGGGAGATCATGCCAACGGCGTCATCTCTCCCTACGCGGCGCCTGCGCGTGCTGAGAACCTGGCCGGGCTCCCGTCGACTTACACATGCATCGGCCAGCTGGATACTTTCCGTGATGAAACGATCGACTATGTGGCGCGTTTAGCGCAAGCCGGCGTGCCGGTTGAATTCCATTTGTATCCGGGATGCTTCCATGGCTTCGAAGGCTTCGTTCCGAACGCGGAAATCAGCCAGCGCTGCAGAAATGGATATATTCAAGCGCTTGCCAGAGCATTAAATCCTAACCCGGTACATGTCTAACCTCATCTTGCAAAATATACTGAAACCCTGAGCATACGAAGTGAAACAAACATAGTATTTTCACATTCATCACAATTTTGTATTCTTTAGAGTGTTTTGACAAAGCCCCACGCTTACACTAATCTGCCTGCTCTCAAAGCAAATGGGAACTTTATCATTCATTTTCCACACTACGCTACAGTACCTGCTTACACAAATAAGAAAAAAGGGTTGCCCATTTATAATTGAAGGGCAGCCCCGCTTTCTGCGCATCTAAACTATCGCACCCTGTTCGTAGAGCTTCCTCCAATTTCTTTCATCCATTTCGTAAAAAGATATTAATTCCAGGCCCTCGCCCGTAGGAGTCAACCATATCCGCAACAGCGACATCAATGTTAGGTACATGCTCGGCTAGCCTATGGCACAAATACAAGTACCACTCCGTTCCATAAGTCAAATACACCCTGGTTTGGCACCCGTCATTTCTAAGCCGTCTCAACAATTCAGGTTTGGTCCCGTACAGCATTTCAGTCTCAACGAAGGAATGGTCCAAGTACCTCTTGAAATCGCTTCGCGTAAAATATTCTCGTCATGGGAAGCAATGGACACGGGATGCTTTACTTTGACACAATGCCTACCATCTCCAAGTAACGTTCGTCGAGCATATTCAAATGTGAATCATAACGATTTGCACTTCACGAAACGCTAGCTTAAATTACTCAGTAGAACGTTGGAGCAGCTGCCGCGGCAGGCTGCTCCACTCTTATTTACCCGTAAAGTGAAGTTTTTCTATGAAAAAATGAAGACATTTCCTCCTCCATGACCATAAGAAAAGGACATTTCCGTCATAGAAAACGGAATTTTTAAAGCCCACCCAAAATGCTAGGGAGCTTGACGTCATTTCAAGCTCATTTATACGTCAAGATGCGAAATTGAGTGGTATGATTCAAAAAGGTGAGTTTAATCGACGTACCCTCCTTCGGGTTATAACCCGTTATCGGGTAAATAGAGATATTGGTTTCCTTACCGCTCGATTTAGGACCACGATTCGAGGCAACGGATTGAAAGTGGGGGCTCGCCTTACGTACGATCCAATGGGCATACCAGACCTTATCGGGATGATTCGTTGCTTTTCTATTCCACTGGCAATGATTCTTGCTTGTCTTCTGCCAGAACAAATACCTTCCATTTTTTATATCCCACTGCTTGTTGGGGTTCCTGAAGCGAATTCCCACGCAGTCCCCCGGATAAACAGTGTTTGGCTTGCGCGTTGTTCCTGCAGCCGGTTGCGAGCACGGATTGCCTGGCGGAGGAACAGGTCTATCCAGCTTCTTGAATGGTGTTATGTTAATGCTTTCCAGCCGTGAGATCGGTATGAACAAATATTCAAGAAAAATAGAGTTCCTGTCATTGCGGTTGCGAATGTTCCAGTGTCTGATCAAGACGCCGGCCAACGACTTCAAATTCGATGTGTTTAAAGATCTAGAAACATGAACCCGGGTATTTCCTAATTTGGTTACTGCCCCTACCAATCTTCCATTATGAACACAGTGACACCTGCCTGAATAGGTCTGGCATTGGTCTGCTTTGCACTGACCCATGGGCGGTCTATACAAGATACCAATGCATGAGCCCTGACGAATAGTCGCCAATGATACTCCTCCTTAAACATAAGCTGTTAGTCACTACACTTTATGTAAATATATAGAGGATGGTTTGGGTGATTGTCCCATGACCCATATAAACCATGCTCACGACATAAATATTCCTAAATGAGCTCTCGGAACCAATGGCTGAATAGATTTCTTTTGAAGCGTTAAAACGATCTTCTAACACTTCAAAAAGGGCGAGACAGATTGCTGTGTCTTGTTTAAGGACGTGCTGTTCAAAACGAGCAAGCAGTTGGCCAAGTTTGCTCATCCCGATACTCACACTGGCGGATTTAATATCATGAGCGATCTGCTTCATTCGTTTATAATCGGCAGCCTCGATGGCTTCCTTCAGGAAGCGTATCTTATCGGGCGTATCTTGTTGATACATATCGATCAGCTCGCGATCCTGATCTTCCCATGGCGTAGCTACGATGTCCTCGATGGTTTTCCGGTTCAGCAAGCCGTTGTCGGATTCTCCTCCTTGATCTTTACCCACTGTTGCGGGAGTGGGCTTAGGAAGCCACTTACCCAAGGTTAACGGCATTACTTAACAGGTTGATCAGAATTTGTCCGAGCCGGATCGGATCACCGTAGTATTTCTGGGCGAGCTGCGGATCAATATAGCAAATCATCCTGTCATGCTGTGTGTCTGCTCGGCTTCTAAGCATCCCCATCACACGATCGACGGTTTCCTTCAGCCGAAACCGAACCCGGTTTAGCTTCATTTCATCAGCTTCTATTTTGGACAGATCAAGAATATCATTAATGACGTTAAGCAACAGATTACCAGAATCCATGATGACAGCTAACGATTTCTGCTGGGAATCGTTCAAGCTAGAGTGAGCCAGCAGCTCTGCAGTGGCGATAATTCCGTGCATCGGAGTTTGGATTTCATGGCTCATCGTAGCTAGGAATAAGCTTATAGTTTCGATCGGCACTCCGAAAGTGATAATTTACAAAGAAAAATCCCGCGGCAAGCGCGGGTTCAATGAGAGATTTACCACATTTAAAAATGTTCCGTTGTAATGTAAAATGATGGTTATGGGAGGGCTTACAATGGAACTAAGACATTTACGTTACTTTGTTACGGTTGCCGAAGAACTGCATTTTGGCCGGGCGGCATCCCGATTAAATATTGCACAACCGCCTCTTAGCCAACAAATCCGGCAATTGGAAGAGGAGTTGGGATTTCCATTGTTATTTCGTAGCAAGCAGCGGGTAGAGCTAACTGAAGCGGGGAAAATATTTTTGGAAGAGTGTCGGATCACATTGGCTCATATAGAAAAATCTATACATGCTGCCGAGCGTGCACATCAAGGAGCAACCGGCAGACTGGAAATCGGATTCGTGGGTTCGACTACCTATCAAATTGCCCCCATAGTGCAAAACTTTCGGGTGCACTTCCCTTCCGTCAATCTCATCCTGCATCAAATGAAAACAGCCAGCCAAACCCAAGCTTTGCATGATGGGCGTCTCCATCTTGCTATCGTACGAACGCCGGTTCGGAGCCCTTTTTTAACTTCCAAAGTCATATTAAAAGAGAAATTCATCGCGGCTCTTCCGGAAACACATCCATTGGCCAGCCGGTCAAGTTTACGGATGCATGATCTTGCGGATGAAAAATTTATTGTATCGGCGCGAAATAACGGTTCGATCTATCACGATGCTGTGATCAACCTTTGTTTTCAAGCAGGCTTTCAACCTCATATTACATTAGAAGCACCTGAAATCCTGACTATCGTTTCTTTTGTTTCGGAAGGAATGGGGGTTGCCTTGGTCCCCGCCTCTTTTCAGAGTCAGAAAAACATCGGGGTCGTTTATCGGGAGTTGGATCAAGTCCATGCCGTCTTGGAAATGTCTTTTGTATGGAGAAAGGATGAAAAATCGCAAGTGCTGCACCAATTTCTCAAGCTATTGGATTAGTCTCCCCATCCCCGAAAGCCTTCAGAAAAAAAATTCGGGGAGGAGATTAATGCTATATCTCAGTTGAAGGCAGAACCGTTTTTGCGATCTTTCCGTCCAGCTCTTCATAGTCACAATAACGGATAGTTTCATAAAGCTCTTTTCGGGTTTGCATATCATGCAGCGAATTGAATTGCGTTCCCGTTGTGCTAATTTCCGTAAAAACCCGTTCGTAGGCTTTAGCGGCCACTCTAAGCGAAGTAACGGGATAAATGACCATGTTAAACCCCCAAGCTTCAAATTGCTCTGCAGTAAAATAGGGTGTCTTACCGAATTCGGTCATGTTGGCCAGCAGCGGACCGTCCACCGAAGCCCGGAAACATCGGAATTCCTCTTCCGTTTCCAAAGCCTCCGGGAAAATGCCGTCCGCCCCGGCGGCGAGATATTGACGAGCCCGATCGATCGCTGCATCCATCCCCTCCACACCTTTTGCATCCGTGCGGGCAAGAACGAAAAGAGTCGGGCATATTTCTTTGATCGTCCGGATTTTTTGGACCATCTCCTGTGCGGATACCAGCTTCTTTCCATTCAGGTGGCCGCATTTTTTCGGCATTTCCTGATCCTCTATTTGAACCGCCGCTGCTTTGGCTTCCACCATTTCTTTCGCTGTTCGGGCCACGTTCAGCACTCCGCCGAAGCCCGTGTCGATATCCACTAGCAGTGGAACTCCGGCTGCGCGGACAAGTTCCCGGGCACGTTCAGCCACTTCATTGGAATAAATAATGCCCAAATCCGGCAGCCCCCGGCTTGCCGTATAAGCAGCTCCGGACAAATAAAGAGCTTTAAAACCGAACTGTTTGGCGATCCTAGCCGCCATTCCGTCGTGTGTACCTGGTATTTTTACGATCGGCCCCGAACTTACAAGTTTTCGGAACTCGCCGGCCAATGTTCTTTGATCCGGTTCTTCTTCAATAAGCCACGCCATAAGGACCTCCTGTCATATCACAAACAGATTCATAAACTGGTGAACCGGCATCTTTGCCAAACGTTCATAATCAAGCGACAGTTCCATGATTTCGGCTGTCCTTTTCCGCGGGAAACGGGTCAACAGATTCGCTTCAACCTTCTCCCAAACTTTCGGTAATCCCTCCGCGCGCCTTCTGCGATGTCCGATCGGATATTCGCATACGATCTTGTCCGTGTGAGTTCCATCCTTGAAATGGATTTGCACCGCGTTGGCGATGGAACGCTTTTCAGGATCAAGGTAGTCTTTACTGTACTTCTCATCCTCGATCACGACCATTTTATCTCTCAGTGCATCGATTCTCGGATCCGCCGCCGTTTCATCCTCATAATGCTCGGCCGTCAACGATCCGAACAATAAACCGATAGCGACCATATACTGCAGACAATGATCCCGATCCGCCGGATTGTTCAGCGGGCCTTTTTTGTCGATGATCCGAATCGCAGATTGATGGGTGGTCAGCGTTATTCGATCAATGTCGTTCATCCGTTCCTTCACCGATTCATGCAGAGCGAAGGCGCACTCCACGGCAGTCTGCGCGTGGAATTCGGCAGGAAACGATATTTTGAACAGCACATTTTCCATGACGAAAGAACCAAGCGGACGCGCGAGCACCAAGTCATTGCCGTTGAACAATACATCCTGGAATCCCCAATGCTTAGCCGAAAGCGCCGTCGCATAGCCCATTTCGTCGTTCAGTGCCATAAGAGCGTGACGTACGGCCCGGCTGGTCGCATCGCCGGCCGCCCAAGATTTGCGCGATCCGGTATTCGGGGCTTGGCGGTACGTTCTCAAGCTGCCGCCATCCAGCCACGCATTAGAAAGCGCATTCACAATCTGCTCTTTGGTTCCGCCCAACATACCCGCAGCAACGGCTGTCGACGCGATTTTGACGAACAGCACATGGTCCAGACCAACCCGGTTCAAGCTGTTCTCAAGCGCAAGCACTCCCTGAATTTCATGTGCTTTGATGGCGGCAGTCAGAATGTCCTTTACTGAAAGCGGCGCTTTGCCTTCCGATACCCTAATGCGGCTCAAGTAGTCCGCAACAGCAAGGATGCTGCCGAGATTGTCCGAAGGATGTCCCCATTCGGCTGCGAGCCACGTATCGTTATAATCCAGCCAACGGATCATACAGCCAATATTGAATGCTGCTTGAACGGGCTCGAGCTCAAAGCGGGTGCCAGGCACCCGAGCGCCGCCAGGCAAAAACGCACCTGGAACGATCGGGCCTAACAGCTTGACGCATTCGGGAAATCGAAGCGCGAGCAGCCCGGTGCCGATGGAGTCCAATAAAACATGCTGCGCAATACGGTAGGCTTCTTCGCTTTCAATCACGCCATTCAAAGCATAATCGGCAATGTCGATTAGCAGCTGATCCGGTTTCAAATTTGTTCTGGCAAAATATTCGACTGTGCTCATTTCGTTTCTCCTTTCTTTTTACGTTTTTTTTGAATTATGGCTCAGGATGTAAATTTCGCGGTCCGTTGTAGAGTACTCGCGGCCTGAAGAGCCGGTTATTTTCATGCTGCTCCATCACATGAGCGCAAATGCCTATGGTACGTGCGGCAAGAAAGACCGGAGTGAACAGATCGACGGGAATGCCGAGCAAATAATAAACCGGTGCGGCGTAATAATCCAGATTCGGATAAAGTCCTTTTTCCCGCTTCATAACCTCTTCCCCGATGACGCACATATCGTACAAATCCATCCGGTTATTCTCCTTGGCTATCACAGCCAGAGCTTCTTTCATAAGAACAGCCCGGGGATCGATCTTCTTCATGTAGACGCGGTGTCCGAAGCCCATGATCTTTTCTTTCTTTGTTAATTTGTCTAAAATCAGAGGTTCGATCGCTGCTTTTGTTTCAGCCTCTAGAAGCATCTTCATTACAGCTTCATTGGCCCCGCCGTGTAAAGTGCCTTTGAGTGAGGCGACCGCTCCGGTTAACGCTCCGTAAATATCGGATTGCGTGGAAGCAATGACTCTTGCGGCAAAGGTGGAGTTCGGCATTTCATGCTCACTGTAAACAATCAAAGACTGGTCAAAAATATGGCTCTCCAATTGTGAAGGCGCTTTACCAGTGATCATAAATAAGAAATTGCCGGTATACGACAACTCCTTTTGCGGCTCCACCAGCGCCTGCTTCGTCACGGCCCGATACCCGTTCGCTACAATTTGAGGAACTTTGGCCAGCAAACGAATCGCTTTTCGATAATTGGCCGCGTATGTCCTGTCTTCAAGTTCATCGTCGAAACTCGCGATGATGGAAATTCCCGTGCGCAGCACATCCATCAAATTCGCCTGCTTGGGAAGCAATTGCAGCATCGAAAGAACATCCCTGGGAATATCATATTCTGCCTTCAATTTCTCTTCCAACGAAGAGCGTTCGTCTGATGCCGGCAGATTACCGTCCAGCAATAGCCCGATGATATCCAAATAAGTTTTTCGTTTTGACAGGTCAATCAGGTCATAGCCTCGCAGTACGATTTCTTCATTCTCGACATCAAGATAAGATATGGCAGTCTCACTGGCAATCACGTTTTCGAGTCCGGGGTGATATGGGATAGTCATCGTATTCAAACTCCTTTCCGAATTAGGGTCCTAAAAAAATTGTATGGAATATTCCTCTGACCGTCCAATATCCAAATGGTTTCTGGTAATACGCCAAAAATATTATGGAATGGAAACATACAAAACATGAAGCAGCGGCACCTTATCACATGAATAGGATGTGACAAAGTACCGATTTAACACTTTATCGAACCACAACAAGCTGGATCGTAAAAAAAAGAGCCCGCGGCTCTTTTATTCGTTATAACGAACATCTAATCGTCCAAAATTCTTAAACCGACTGTCTTTCTTCCAAACAGCGAGGAGACCAAAGCGTCTTCAATTCTATGTAAAAAAGTCTGTCCGGTTCATCCGGAACAGACTTTTTGTAAGAAGAAATAACATTAAAAAAATTTTTTGGCGCTTTGATCCTCTTTAAGGATCTCAACCGCTTCTTTAAAACGCTGTGCATGCACGATTTCTCGTTCCCGTAAAAATTTAAGACCGTCATTCAAATCCGGATCGTCGCTTAAATCAATAATATGCTGGTAGGTGGCCCGTGCCTTCTCCTCTGCGGCAATATCTTCATATAAGTCGGCAATGGGATCGCCCTTTCCCGCAATATAAGCAGCTGTAAACGGCACTCCGGCCGCATTGTGGTAATACAAAGCGCTTCCGTGATTGACGTAGTGATCTTCCAGTCCCGCTTCCCGAATTTGATCCGGGGTAGCGTCTTTGGTGAGCTTGTAGACCATCGTGGCGATCATCTCCAAATGAGAGAACTCCTCCATCGAGATGTCTGTCAGGAGCCCGATCACTTTATCGGGAATGGTGTAACGCTGATTCATATATCGAAGCGCAGCCGCCAGCTCGCCGTCAGCACCCCCATATTGTTCTATCAAGTATTTAGCTAAACGAGGGTTGCATTGACTAACTTTAACCGGATACATCAGCTTTTTTTCATATACGAACATGAATAGCGCCTCCTTTGGAAGTTAACTATAACTGCCAAGGCCATGGCCCGGCATCCCAGCCTTTGGATTTGCCTTCTTTATAAGCTTCGTTCTTGCATAGGGAGCCGAATTCGGCCTCCACATTATTTTTGAGTTCCTCCCGCTTCATTGCGGTTTCGTTAAATTGCTTAAGCGCTTTATCATCATTGGGATGGGTATCCAGATAAAGCTTCAATTCGGTCATCACAAAGTCGATAGCCTGGAGATCCTCCAAAAGCTTCAGGGATTTAGCGGTCAATGTTGTCATTTCGATCCCCCCTTTTTCTTCATCGCCGATGGCGCCGGTGATTCATACGGTCCATAAAGCGCAGGCCATAAAGTTCCTTTGGCCAAAGCTTCTGCAGGCTCAAATTGCTCAAGCTCGAACTCTTGGAAACCCAAATACAGGTTCGGCGGTGTCTCATACGTTTTTTCTTCAATAGGTACACAAGGGTCTTGTTTACTGCTTGGCGGTTTATACGTCTTGCGATCCTTACTCATACTCTTCATCAGCCTCCTTCATTGGGTTACTTTTAAATACACTTAAATTAAAGAAATGAATCTTTAAGAATTCACACCTGTTTCTTAATTCCGATCTACCCCCATACCTAAAGCAACATAACAACAAAAAAACGTTCGGTTTTTTACCCGAACGTTTAGATCTATACATGGTCTTAAGTTTCCTGCGTTCTCGGATTATCTGCCGGAGCGGCATCAACAGCAAGCTGAAATGCATCAAGTATAGAAGCCGCTTCTTCCGGATCCTCAATACCTTCCAGGTATTGCTCCTCATCCTGTTGACCTATCACACGCATCAGAACGATAAGGTGCCTGTAGTACCGATACTTCCCCCGAAATGACTTAAATAGCTTCTGCATTCAAACACCTATTCATACAAACGATACACGGATTTTTCAGAATGGATGTACCGAATAGGAGGGCTCTAACTCGCCAAATATAACATGACAAGAAAGGAGACTAAATATGCAGATTGAAAAAACCGAGGTCTTCGATCCCGTAGTAACGGTTGGTGAGGATTAAATTAATTACGAATTAAATGAGAATTTACATGCCGCAAAATCCGGAAATTGAATCGCCTGATATCATTGAAATTGAACAAGGAACGCCCCATGCTTCCCTTAAAAAGGAAAAAAAGTACAAACTCCGATTGCTATACCGCTGCCGGAGTTTGTACCTTGTCTACAGCCTGCAGGGATAAGTGATGAAACGTAACTTCCGGCCTGCTGCCAACCCGTATATTTACCCCTGTCTGCCCCAATCCTTCACTGATATAAAACGGTTTGCCCCGATAATGCTGCAGCCCTTTGACCATATTCATGCGTACCAGGCGTCCCATTTTAACCAAATGGTAAGGCTTCGGCCAACAAATCTGCCCTCCATGAAAATGACCGGACAGCATATAATCAAAGTCGTATTTATCCATTGTTAATACAATATTGGGGTCATGCGTCAAAACCAACCGAAACCCTTCATCTACCTCTTGGTAGGCTTGAACTAAATCGCTTCTGTTCGTGCTGAAGTCATCGATTCCGATAATGTGGACGGGTCTGCCGTCTACGTACAGAAGATCATTTTCATTCTGCAAAATTTTGCATTCGTAATCTTCCAAAGCTTTCCGCAGCTTCGCGAAATTTTGATTTTTCAACACGTAATCATGATTACCGAAAACGGCATAAATTCCATACTTCGGTTTTATCTTGGATAAAACCTTTAAATATTCGGTCAGCTTTGGGATACTTTTAACTTTGTCCAAATAATCTCCGGTCAATGCAATCAGATCCGGCTGCTCTCCGGCTAGCAGATCCGTCAACCGGTCAGGAGATACCGAAATGTTCTCCATGTGCATGTCCGAAAGATGCAGAACTTTCAAAATGTCATGGCCAGAGACATTCAAGTTTTCCGGCAGACGGATATGAGTCATTTCCACCTTTGTCGTATTTATATGTGCTCTATATAATAAACGGATGATCACCGCTATGGTCATTAAGCCCAAAATGACATACCATACCATCATAAAACCCCCTTTTCTATATCTATCAGTATAGAAAATACGCCGGACAATGTCATCGGTAATTAATGGCCCTTTATTTCGGTTTAAGGAGACCAACACAAAAAAAAGCCTCTCCCCTTTGGGGAGGCCAATGAGAAAAAGGTTATGAAGAAAAGTCTATTCGGGAAATAGAATTGAAAAATAATTCTGATTTCCACAACTCAAGTATAACCTACTATATTTAGTATCGCAATGTTAAATTAAACCTATATATAGTCAATTCGGTTCCCGTAGTGTCCGCCAACATGATAAGAACCGCCATACAGACGGTTTGGGGACTAAGGTTCATCCATGTATTCTTCTTTGCTTGCAATTTCGATAATCCCATTTTTTAAATCATCAGCGGAATCGACTTGTGCAATACTCGGAATAGCGCAATGGTCTTTAGTCGACATGGTTTCATCAGACAAATCATGGTTAGTATTTTTCTTATTCGGCATAAGAGCCCTCCTTTGCTGAATCGAACACATTGCTTTGCGGAACGTTTGTGAGCTCCAGCTTTTGCTTCACCTGCTGCTCAACGTTCTCATACCACGCCTCGAACGAATCATCCAGCTGCTCTTCCCGATGATGATCCTCATTTACATCCGAATCGACTTCCGTTTGATTAACCGACAACCCATAGTCCTTTCGGGGATTCATTATGTCCTTCAGCTCCTCTAATTTTTGTAAAAGCATGTCCTTTGACATCAACAAATACGTTGGAGCATGCTTTTTCAAGTTTTTAAACGGCTGCCTCACCGATAGCAGGCAAATGGGCATCAAGCTCATCCACTTTAACCATCTATACCATGTACAGGATATTGGGAATGCTTCAAACCCTAAATTATCATAACCTCGATTTAACATTGTAATCCCGATGATCCCCTTGATATCTTGGAATTTAGGATGCTTTTTAACATACAGGGCAAGATCGGGTAACGATCTTTCAATAAATCGGTACAAAAACCTTGCCTTTTTGATATCAGTTTTTAAGGGAAGCATGTCTTTTAATAGAACAACATTATGTAAATGAATTTTTAGTAAGACATCGCCCTTTTGAATCATCGTTCCGTCAGTTAAAGTTAGCGCTCTTCCTTTGTAAAAAGTAAGCCTAACCCGAAATGCACTGTTTCTCTTATCCCCCCCGCCAATATATCTTAATCGGGTACATGCATAATATATGGGATCAATGATATCCCAAACCGTTAGGGCCATGGATTTTAGCCACATGTACTTTTCCCCTTTGAAAATGATGAATTGATGAAGTTATTTTTTCTTACCATGAGGAATTTCATCGATGGAAAATTCAGTTTACAGCTGCTGTATCGGAATCAAACAATGTAAGGATATAATCTTTCAAATCGACAAGACGCGGCGGTTCTTTCACGGGGAGCTCCGTTCCTGCCACGATCAGCGGAATCACGGAATCGTACTTGTGTAAGGAGCCATGACTGCCCCCGTTCAAATGCATCGGATAAAACCGGCTTTTGAATTCATATCGAGGTCTGGCATTGATTACAACCATGGGGATATCCTGTGAGAATAACGCCCCGTATAATCTGGACAATACATCCGGATAATCCCCGTACTCTATAACGCCCTGCTTATCCATTAGATCCAACACCATCCAATCTCCGGATATGCTCCATAAACAACCGTAACAATCTGTTATAGTCCCCCCTTTCTCATAATAAATTTCACGGCCTGATCCTCCTTCTCTGGCGCGAATCCCATTCCCCTCTTTCCAAGCAATGATATCAATCCTTGTTTCCACAGATAGCGTATGGATCATTTCCTCCTCTCTATCACGATGTAAAGGATAAACGTACGCCATCCGTTCATTATTTGCTACGATGACATCATGATCTTTCAATTTCTCACCGAGCTCCAATACTTTAAAGGGTTGCAGCAATTGATCCAAGTCAATATTAAATTCCCGTTCTTTGCCGATTCGGGTTTGTCCATGATCACTGATGATAATAAACACATTTCGTTTTAAGGCCTCCTCCCAGGAACCATAAGCATATAGCAATTCCTGAATTTTCCGATCAACACGGATGAGGGCCTCTTCCGCATGCGCGGGATTTTTCAAATGAACCTCATGATCGTTATCCGGCAAGTAAACCAGCATAAAATCCGGTTGGTTTTGTTCGTTTATCAACGACTTTACCGTCGCTATAGCATAACCATCATTAATTCCATATTTGTTTTTAGCTCTGTGCAGCTGAGGGGGGATTTTCTGATTCACACCGTTTTTGACGAATGCTCCCATGGTCAAAAAATCAGGGCCCGAAATTTCACCATGTACTTTACCTCGCGTTGCCAGGTCAATCAAGTAAGGGAGCTGCAGCTGATGTTTATTGGCACCCCTGTGAACAATCGCATTAATGGAGGCTGAGGTCAGTCCTCTATTGGCCAAATCTTCAAAAAGCGTCGTCACCTTCTTGCTAAGGTGCTCTTCATTTAATGAACGAAGCACATTTTTCACGCAGTTGGAAAGTCCCAGCTTCTGAATGCATTTCCATCCGTTAATATAATTGATAATAGCTTGTTTATCAGGGTCGTACCAAACAAGCCCCGGTACACGATGAAGATCAGGGTAAACTCCAGTGACAAGAGAGCTGTCTACGGAAGCGGTCATTGTAGGAAAAACAGTGACGCAATGGTTCCAATACCTTCCGCGATCCTTTAAAAATTGAAGCGCCGGTACCGTCTTATGCCGAATACAGTCCTCAAGGATATTCGGCATCAATGAATCAACAAGCAGAACAACCACTTTTTTCACGGAACATCTTACCCTTCATGTTTTTCTTATAACCATTAATCAGTATTTCTCATGAAATATGAAGTTATAAAAAATTATTTATCAATCCAGTTTAAAGATCTATAAGTAAACCGGCTGTTAGAGGCAAATGATCCGAAGCCATAGCATGCTTTCGGAAGACTTCTGCCCTTGTAATTTGAAAGTGCCTGCTTATAAAAATATAATCCAATTGGATGGCGGGTCGAATGGATGGGAAGGTATAACATGGGAATTCGGAGTGAAGCCTGCAAGCATCATGGAGAGCCGTGGTTATTTTTTTCCATGCTTTAGAGCCGGACCGCATATTCATATCTCCCATTAGAATAACCGGCTGTTTTTCATCCGTGACGGTTCTGACGACAAAGTCAACCTGCTGACGATGCGCGATGGGGTTAAGACTTAAATGAGTCACATACAGCTTTATAGGCTGTCCATTGATTTGCACAAAGGCTTCCAATAAAACGCGGGCTTCCCTTAAACCTGACCGAGCCTTTCCAAGGACATGCTTTTGTTGAGATATAACGGGATATCGGGACAATAAAGCATTGCCATAATGTCCGGTGTGAAGACTGCCTTTGGCTGATAATGTTAACGACGCAGCGAAGCTTGCATTCATATGCAGCCGGTCGGCTAGCCAGGATAGCTGATCCGTAAATCCGCTTCTCTTGGAATAACACCGATCCACCTCATTTAAACCGATAAGATCGGCCTCGCTTGCCTCAATCACTTCAGCAATTCGGTTCAGGTTTACCTTTCCATCCCTTCCTTTCCCATGATGCATATTGAACGTCATCACCTTTATCTCCATCAGTCGATCTCCCTCACGAATATAGATACAACCACGTATGTCAAAAGCCAATATGTAGAATCCTATTCTATGTATTATCCCCCGTTTTCATTTCACATATTGCTGCTGCACAAGGGAGGAAATAGTGGATGATGAAAATAATGGTTATGCCCTTTCTTTCTATTTCTTCGGGCCATCACCAGGTTGCCGAAGCTTTAATCGATCATATTCAAGGAGTAATGCCTTCTACCACCTGTAAGAAAGTGGATCTTCTTCGTTACAGCTATGGAATGGTGGAATCTGCCGTTTCACAAATTTATATACAATGGATTCATTCATTTCCAAACCTCTACGATTGGATATACAGAATGTCAGTATACCAACCGATACAGCAATCACGTCGTTATCGCAGCTACGAGTGGCTTTTTCAGTATTTTGCCGAGAAGCTCCTTCACGAAGAACAGCCTCATATCATCCTTTGCACCCATGCTTTACCGTCTTATATTCTTAATCGTTTGAAGGCTTTACACGGGATCTCTGTAACGGTTATTAATGTATATACCGATTTTTTCATTAATAATCTGTGGGGAAGCAGCGAAATTGATTACCATTTCGTTCCGGACGAATTCCTGAAACAATCCCTCTTACAAAAAGGTGTACCTAGTGAAAGAATTTTTGTAACGGGTATACCGATTCATCCGAAAATCACTGAAGCTAAAGAAAAAACGAAATCCTCTTCGCCATTGACCGTATTGATCTCCGGCGGCAGTCTTGGCGCAGGCCTCATTTCCTCTCTTGTTCGCCAAATTAAAAAAACAGGACATATTCATTACAAAGTATTATGCGGAAAAAATAAGCACTTACACAGAGAGCTGATGAATTTAAAGCATCCTCGTATCACTCCTCTACCCTATATAAAATCAAGAGAAGAAATGGATGAGCTGTATAATCACATGGATGCCATTATAACCAAACCGGGCGGTGTAACGATCAGCGAATGTCTGTTTAAAAGAATACCTATTTTTGTTTATCATGCGCTGCCGGGACAAGAGCAAATCAATCTGCAGCACTTAAAGCGGCAGGGGCTTGTTTTTCAAGCTGATCATTGGATGCGTAATGCGAATATGGAAGAACATTTATGGAGTATACTGAGCTCCCGGGAAACATGTGATGGATTGCGCCGAAATGTAGATCATTATTACGATGCTATAACGAATAAAAATATTTCTCTGCTATTGCAAAACTTATGCCAGCTTCATTAGGAAATTTAGCTGATCCATAACGATTAAAAAAAGACTCCACCCGCTTTTTATGAGGGTTGGAGTCTTTGCTGAAGTGTTAATTATCCCGTTATATTTCCTGTATTTTTTGCCGCAACGAAAACCGGTTGGCAAATCCGCGTGTGCCATAGACCGTATTGGCCGCCGTACAGGCCACAACGTGACCGCTTGTTTTTAACGGCTTACTGAACATTTCCCGGCCCGAACCTTTACGAAGATGTTCCAACGTAAAGCCCTTTTTCGATAATGCTTCGTCAAACTCTTTTTGTGCGGCCTGCTTGGCCTTAAAGAGCATCATTTGTACTCTGCTATATACATTTATGGCCCCATCCCCTGTCGTTTCAATCGGGAGGAAGATAGCATCGGGATATTTCTCGGTGATCAAGGATTGGACCCCGTCGGAAACTCCCGAGGACGGCATGCATCCGAATGGTTTAACAGACAGCGTCATGTTGACTTTTTTCTTCACCACGTTAAGGATCAACTTCCCTACTTCCATATGCCCCTCTCCGCCGCGCAAATGATTGTTGTAGTGGGTATGGGCAACCTGCGCAATCTCATCCATGTCGGGCAAATGATAATCATACAAGCCGATGGTTTTGGCATACATTTGAAACAACGCCCGGATGGTACGATCGGCCGCCCCCAGCATCAGCAGACGAAGGTAAGGATTCTTTCCTTTTAAGCCTTTTGGTCCTGAATCCGCTTGTTTCAGCTCCATTCGCTTCAAGGTATCATAGCGCCCTCCCCAAATGAGGTAAAGAATCCAGGCCGTAACCGATTGTACTTCGACTTCCGCCCCTTCATTCTCCAAAAACCGTTGCAACTGATAGTTGCCGTCTCCTTCTGTGGTCATGGCCCAAAATTCGCCGATGATGCTTACCTTGGGTTTCACCAGCGTTCGATCTACTTCAACGGACTGAAGTACCTTCCGGCATTTGATCAGCGCCGGCATCAGCATTTTCCTTCGGCTTAAGGCATCGTATAAATACTCCTTGCAGCGGGCCATTGCGATATCCGTCGAACCGGCTTGCACCTCATAGGGACGGATACGGTAAGACAAGGCGTTTAAAATGTCGCCCAGGAGAACAGCTTTTAAAAAGCTGACGAAAAACGAAGAGTCCAATTTAAGCGCGGACTCGCCTCCCGTAGCCTGCTTCAAGCCGTCTGTCTGCTGGAACAAAAGCACCCGGAATCCGTCAAATCCGGCATCCCGCAGAGCTTTCCGGTATACCGTCACATACGTTCCAAAGCGGCAGGGACCGCATGAGCCGCTGGTTACGAAAAGATAGTTCTTGATAATTTCTTCCTTTGATTTTCCTTCCACATCCCGAAGATGGTGCAGATATTTGATTAAATTGCCTACGGTGAAGTAAGTCGGGTTACACTGCCCCCGGTTGCCGAATTCTTTGCCGAATCGAAGCGATTCGGTATCGGGACAGTCCATATGCTGCACCCGGTATCCAAGCCCTTTGAGCGCTCCCTCTACCAGATAATCGTGGGCCATGGTAAGCCCTCCAAAAAGAAGTGTAGTGGAGGCCCTGTCTTTGGCTAAAAACTGACGGGGTACGGGATCAAACCATTGATGCTTTTGATCCTGATGCAAGCCTAATGCTTTTTCCTGTTCCAATCTAAACAAGTTTAGCTCGTCCTCAAGCGATCGTTCATTTGCGGTTTGTTCTTTGTTTTTGACAATAGACATTGGTATGTTTACTCCTTGTCTTAATTTAATTATTGAATTTATTATTTTTCTGTTTGTGAACAGTTGAGCCTATCACCCAACCTGCTCATTTTGCTGCCGTAATAATTCAGATCGTTTTTGTTCTAAGAGCTGCTGCAAATCCGTTTTCTTTTGGGCCAAATCCTGCAGCCGCTCTTCATGAAGCCCCAGACTATGGGCATACGTTTTGACCCGTATTTTAATCGAACCGCTTGGTTTATTGGCATCGATATCATGCAATGCCGAATAAGGGGTACCTGCGGTCGAAATAATCGAGTCAATCAGCCCATAAGTGGGAGCGTCATGTCCGCATTTGAAGCTGGACAGATCCAATACGGCCACATTAGGATGACGAGCGGCAAATTTAGCTGCCCAGACCTTCTGCACACTGTTGGAGCTAAAATTTTCAGGCCATACGTCCGTTACCTCAAGCGCATAATTCACTCGCCCGCTCTTCAGATCTTCACTGAAAAACCTGTTCAGCCAAGCCTCGTCTTTCGGGATGGATCGCATGGATAGAATGGGATAACCCAGAACCTGAAAATCCTCCAAAATACTGTGATTAAGGCCCGGATCCGAATGATAGGGACGTCCGATCATCAGTATGGCGATGCGGTTTTCCTGTTCCACCTGCTCAAGGATCGATCGTCCCCTTTGCTGCATTTCGGCATCAAAAAGCTCCATGGCCTTCCAACCCTGCTCCACAGCAAAGTCGCTTTCATCCTCCGTCATTTGAAGCAGGTCTCTCAATGCCTCATAGAGCTGCTTCTTCAGCAGATTATGCTCCGTGAAATTTACCGCCGGATCCAAATAAACAACTCCTTTGGTCTCAAAGAAGTTGATTTCCTTAGTAAAAGCCGCCTTGATGACATTGGGAGCACCTGCTACAATCGGGCAGCTGGTTGAATCCATCACATTTTGCAGGTGGGTCGGGACATGGGTAATGCATGGGAAGAAGATGTATTCGAGCGGTTTTCGCTCATGATGCTTAAACAATAAATTATGGATATGCGCCTGAGCCACCTTGGACGGATAACAAGGGTCAATGGAGCCGTACTTTCCTCCCTCCTGCCACATCTCTTCACTCGTATAGTCGCTAAAGACAATGTTGTTTTTTTCGATGCCCAGCGTCTCGAAATACGTGCGCCAAAAAGGAGCCGTAGACCATATATTAAGCACACGCGGAATGCCGATCCGAATGTTGTTCCGTCGCTCCAAAGCTTCCATAGGAGATCTTTCAAAGGCACGATGTTTAGGCGTTTTTCGGATCCCGCTCATCCCGAGCCAGCTGCGCTTTAACTGAACGTCTTCTATAAGCGTATCTCTATTTGGCATAGGTTCCGGATCATAGAAGTGCTGGTACATGCGCTGCGCTTCATACTCAACCAGATTGGGATAGTGCTTTTTGAGCTCCTGCCGATGCTTGGTCAGCTGGATAACAGCTTCCTTGTCTTCCACCGTTCCTTTTTCGCAGCTAAAACCGGAGATATAACGGGCCGTTTGTCCGTCTGCCGTTTGAGAGTCGATAAAGGTCCGGCTGCAGTGATTGGGACAAAAATTGCAGCGTGTGGATTCGTCATTACGGGTTACGTATTGCAGGTTAATGGCTGCGTCGAGCCCTAAAAATGTGGAATAGCCGCGTCGCTTGACCACCCGTAAGGTTTCCATGGCGGCGCCGATCGCGCCCGCTTCTCCCGGATGGGGATGAACGTAAACCTCGGCATCCGGCACCCGTTGTTTAATGTAATCGACCTGCGCCTTTACGGCTGCCAGGTTATATTGCGTTCCCCCCTGCAGGACAAACTTGCGTCCCAATTCAGCCATGCGGGGAATCTGTACCACATACTGCCATACGTTTTTCGGCAATACCAACGCGAGTCCGGCGAGCAATTCCTCCTTGGAATACCCCTCCTTCTGGAAATTCACCCGGTCCGCATCCAAAAATACCGCACAGCCATAGGAATATTTTGGAGTGAGGTCGGCCTTGAAGGCTGTTTCCGCATACTCCTGTATCGGAATGCCAAACTGATCCGCCATCGCTTGCAGCAGCATCCCGTTTCCGGCGGAGCATTGATTAGAAAGTCTGAAATTGCGGATATCTCCGTTTTTCAAAAAAAGTGCTTTGATATCCTGTCCGCCGATATCGCAGATGACATCGATATCGCCAAATTGGTGAACGGCACTCATCATATGCGCAACGGTCTCTACGACATTGACATCCGCCTTTAATGTTTTCTCCAAAACATCCGCTGCATACCCCGTGGAGCCAAAACCGATAATCTCTAACTGGGCACCCTGCTCTTTCACCTTATCACGGATTCTTTGCAGCATTTCCTTGGTATCCTCGATCGGATTGCCCTTGGAAAGCTGATATTCTTTAAGCAGGATCGTTCCGTTTTCATCCACCAAAACCGATTTGGAGGAAGTGGAGCCGCCATCAAGTCCGATCACCGCTCTGATGGTCTGTCCGGGTGTAAAGGCCGCAGGCGTAAATCGTGGAATACTGTAGCTGCGGCGAAACTCATCAAATTCATTTTCGCTTGCAACTAAAGGCGGACCTGTATTCTCTCCCAGCTTGGCTTTCCGGCCATGAGCAATAAATTCTTTTAGCCCCTCTAACCCCGTATAAGCACCCACACCCGCCGGCTCATGCATACCGTACATGACGGCACCATAAGCTGCATAGTACTGGGAATTATCAGGCACAAAAATTAGTTCAGTAAGGGGGATGTCTTTAGGGTAATCGTAGCCTCTTTCCTGCCAGGTCTGAGGGATACGCTGCCGCCAGCATTCCTGCAGGAAAGGCAAGTAGGTATTCGGACCGCCGAGCAAAAGAACACGGTGCCTTAGAGTGTTGCCCCGGGTCAGAACGGAAAGGTTCTGCATTACAATCGCATCTGCAAGGGAGCACATAATTTCAGCGGAGGGGATTCCGCTTTTCACCAGATTTACAATATCCGTTTCGGCAAATACACCGCACTTAGCGGCCACATGGTGCAGTTTACTGTCATCAAAGTGCAATTGGCCCACTTCTTCCATTGCCATTCCTACTTTAATCATGCACTTGTCAATGGTCGCCCCGGTGCCGGAGGCACACTTGTCATTCATAGAGGTTAGCGCCTGTTTGCTTCCTGTTTCCTCGTTTTCCTTAAAATAATGATTTTGGCATCTTGTCCGCCAAGCTCAATCACGCTTCCGACATCAGGGTGAAGGTGTTCCACCGCCATCGTAACAGCGTTCACTTCCTGGACAAACTTTGCTCCAATGTGCCCGGCAATGGGACCGCTGCCCGAGCCTGTCGTAAATACGCGAATGTTTTCTTGTTTCATGTCCGGAAATTCATTCCCAATAGCAACCAGCAATTCAAGAACCTTCTCAGCTTGCTTCGTATGGTGACGTTGATAATCCGACCAAAGGATTTCTTTACTTGTTGGATCCACTACGGTGGCTTTGACCGTCGTTGAACCGACATCAATACCAATAATTAATGACTCTTGGTTAGGAGACAACATAGATTAACTCCTTATCAGTATGTTTATTTTCATATCATGGAAAAAAAATAGGCATTCTATACTTATGTGCTTAAATTTTTTCAAGTAAGCCAGGCCACCATACGGAGTAAGGCGTTTATAATGAGATGATGCGAATTGCATACGTCTTAGGATGTAGCTTATGAATAAACAGGGAAATCACAGGGAATTTTATTTTGCTGCAAGGGATGAAATCAGCAGGCCAACGGCTAAGTTACGACTATTCACGATCTGTTGATTCAAAAAGAAAGGAGGGGATTCTTTTATGACTCAGGAGAGAAATGACTCTGCTAATGAAAATAATGCAAATATTGTAAAAAATGCTGTACAAACGGCAACAAACTATGTACAGAATGCATTAGAAAATGCAACTGAAGCTGCAGGCGGCTTGGTCAATCAAACCCAAAACGCGGCGCAGAATTTAGTAAATCAAGTTGTGAATAATAAAGACAACAAGAAACAGTAAACAGGAATTCCTCAAGCCATATGAATAGGTAAAGGGCTAGAGTCCCCCTAGCCCTTACTTCAATCTGTTCGTACAGCATATATAAAAGACGACTCCTTACTGGCTGCAGTTTATGATTTATCAGTTGTTTCATCGCAATTTAGAAAAGGTACTGGAACAAATAAAACCTGATCTAGTGATTTGCCTGCATCCATTCATCAGTTCTTCATTATCCCGATTAAAAAAAAACGGATATCCTGTTAGCTTGTGTACTGTTATCACTGATTTTCATGCACACCGGGTTTGGGCGCAGCCCGAAGTGGATCTCTATATGGTATCGGATGATGAGCTGCCCGGACAATTAGTCCATTTTGGAATTCCAAACCATCGGATTGCTGTTACGGGAATTCCAATTAAATCTAATTTCTGGATAAAAACCAGCAAGGTGGAAGCAAGGGCTAAATTAAATATGAAGAATATGCCCACTGTTATGATCATGGGAGGGGGGCTCGGATTAGGAGGGATCAAGGAGCTTGCTGAATCGTTAATAAAATGGAAAGATCACGTCCAAATCATCATTTGTACTGGATATAATCAATCGCTCAGGCATTCTCTAGAGCGCAATAAACACTTACAGCATCCCCATATCGTCATCATGGGCTTTGTTGATATCATTGATCAGCTACTGGATGCTGCGGACTTACTTATTACAAAACCTGGGGGATTAACTTGCTTCGAAGCATTGAGTAAAGGCATACCCATGCTTATATATCAACCGATTCCCGGTCAAGAGGAATACAACTGCAGCTACCTGGTTCAACGCAATTTAGCAATCAAAATCCATAACCGGCAAGAAGTAGATGTGTGGATCAAAAAATTGCTTTTTTATCCTGAAGAATTCGAAATTTTGCACGAAAATATCAAACAATTCCAACAAAAGATCAACCCGCTTGCCGGAGCACAAGCCGTATTATCCCTTCTCGCTCGACAATGAGGTCATAACTAACCAATACATCGGAGAGGCAATAAATGTATACAAGCACCAATGGAGGATTGTATTATACTCGCACGCGGGAGATGAAATTGTATTATCGGTTTTGGGAACCCGTACACCCTAAAGGACTGATGCTTTTCGTTCATGGAACGGGGGAACATTCCGGACAATATTCTAATATAGGTATGCAATGTTTGCATCGGCATATTGCATTTATTGCTCCTGATCTTCGCGGATTCGGAAAATCGGAGGGCAAACGAGGGTATATTCGACAGTTTACAGACTATCTGGATGACTTGGATGAATTGGTCATCCAATTACAAATCCAGTTTTCGGGAATGCCGATTTTTTTAGTCGGCCACAGCTTGGGCGGTTTGGTAGCCATCCGATATGCTCAGCAGTTTTGCAATAAAGTAACTGGAGTCATCTTGTCTTCTCCGGCACTGGGGATTCGCCTGAAACTTCCCTATTTACTTCAAAAATTAATAGAATTGGTTTCTTTATTGGCCCCCGCTTTGCCGGTTGAACTTGTAAAGTGGAATGAATCATTGCGAAAGCTGAAATGGTTGCAATCGCGTTTGCCCGACTGGACTTCCGAATTGCTCAAAGATCCTCTAGCTACGATTCAGTATACACCTCGCTGGTTCACCGAACTGCTGCATAACGGAACCAAGGCTTTGTCGGAAGTAAATCAATTTCAATCCCCTATCTTGTGCTTGTATGATCGTTATGACCCTATTATCAATGCTGATCTCATTGAGCAATTTGTTGGAAGCATCGCCTCTGTAGATAAGGACTGCTTCGTATCTGTTAAAGGAACTCATCAGTTTCTGCATGACGGAGAAGTATTGAAGCAAGTTTTTCAATGGCTATTTACCCGTATATGAGCTCGGGATTCACAAATTGATGGCTCATAAAACTTTCACAGGGGTGGTTCCATTGCATTCGTTAAGATTTCAATTTACCATTCCCCGATATATATTTGGCAAAACGATAGAACAAGCTATTTCCTTCACTTCTTTGGAATTCCGCTTTTTTATAAAAAAATACCCCATGCAACTATGGTGCATGGAGCAAGGAAGGTAAACAAAAGAAAGCTGCGACGATTTACCTTATTCATACAGCTTGAATAATGTTACCTATGTTAAATATAGGTATTAAAATCCCTTAGTTAGGCAGCTGCCGTGTACACAATAGTTTTCTTCCCATACATTATTTTTGTAACAGGTTGTTAATAAACGATTAATTTATTCAAATTCATCCGAATGTAACATTTAATAATTATTTGGATAAACAACGGTTGATATTTGTTTAACAAGTATCAGCCGTTGTAATACATATGCGTGTATCCCTACTGTAATGAGAACGAGTACAAATGATTCATAAGGCTTTGCATTTTCGGTGATATAGGGAAATTTACTTCGAATATCATATCCAGATTCTCTTCCGGTTATCTATTCCAATGTCCACCGCGAACTCTTTGAGATTCGGATACATCTTACTTGCATTACTGACGGTATCGATGACCATCTTGTTTAATCTACGCCAGACCCATGATTATTAATCAATATTTACTTTTACTCCCAATAAGTTCCTTCCCCAAAAAACTCCATACATACCTTATTTATCGATTGCAGGTTTTCAATAAATCCTTTGATGTCACAGGTATGGAAAGTGTCTTTGAGCTGACGATTCTCTTCAGTCATCGAATAAACATGGATTTCCATGCAACCGTCCCATCTGGCATTTACATCAAATTTGCCGTCTTCGCTTTCCAGTTCAAGCGCAACGGTACCTCCATCTTCTCTTTTATGTTCAGTCTTGATTATCCACATACAAATTCTCCCTTCTTACAACACATCCATGTTTATGACTTGATAAATATAAATCCCGAACCACTAAACATAGTGGAACGGGATTTATATTATCTCAGACCAATGGAAACAAAGTGATACAAGATGCTTTAAAATCCTTTATATTGCGGTTCTTGTTGTTCAATTTGCTGAATTCGAGGACTAATTTGGTCAATGATCGTTTGCGTCTGCTGAGCGGCATTGGTAAATAAATTTTTTGCTTGTTGATTTTGAGTACCCAAAGCAAAGGTTTCAAAGCTTGCTTGAGCATTTTTCAATGAAGCAACGGTAGTTTTTAATTGAGAAGCAACGGTCATTTTGTTCACTCTCCATTTGTAAAATAAACTACTTTTCTAATATGGCATTGTGGATAAAAATAATGAGTGGAAATTATAGGGCTGCAATCGGTAATCTGATCTCTGACTGCAGCAGCATAAAAATTTTTTCAGTTCACTGCGAGAAAGAGCAAATAAAAAGATGATATATGCAGTAGGAATTAAAATTCCGTTCAGGACGGAAAAACCAATTGTACTTCTGTGAAAATGAAAGGAGAATCCCCAAAGCTTGGCTGTTGCCAAGTAAATCATTGCCACAATCGTCATGGTAAGAGTGGTAATAAAATCAACTTCAATCGGATGTCCTGTTGAGAGTGCCTGACGATCAATAATACCGTTCAGTCCCCATATAAAGGTAACTACAAAAATAATCAAATATAGCATGTGCTCATCCTCACACCCGTATATCATTATTTCTTGTCCCATTCATTTAAGTTTATTTTTCTTGACTTTGAACCATGAAATAAAAAACACAAGTTTGAACAACTTCTTAGTTGAACATGACTTGTGTTTATTTCATCCATACCCAGGCTATACTTTTCTCATATTGGGATTTTACTTGACCAACCCCTGTGTTCTTTCAAACCAAAAATGATGCAGTTTATCGTGTAAATCCTCATTCCGCAATGCCAAGGATAACGTAGCTTTGATATACCCCCATTTGTCCCCGATATCATGGCGGTCTCCTTCCAGAAGACGCGCGTGCATGCCCTGCTGCAGGCACAGACGCTTGAGGGCATCCGTCAATTGAATTTCACCGCCTCGTCCCGGTCCTGTCTCCTCCAAAATATCAAAAATTTCCGGATGAACGATGTACCTTCCGACGATGGCCAAATTCGAAGGCGCTTTATCCGCGTCGGGCTTCTCGACCAAGTCCTCCAGCTCATAAATATGCCGATCAATCGGCAAGCCAGCAATGACTCCATACTTGGATACTTCTTCCGGCAAAACGGGCTGTACTCCCACTACGGTCTTCCCATGAGTCTCAAACTGCTCCATCATCTGCCGAAGTGCGGGTTTGGAGGGATTATCAATAATATCGTCACCGAGAAGAATCGCAAAGGGCTCATTGCCAACAAAATAACGGGAGCATAAAACGGCATGACCGAGTCCGCGCTGTTCTTTTTGCCTAATGAAATGGATATCCGCCAATTTGGCAATTTCCAGCACTTCTTCGTACTGACTCCATTTCCCTTGTTCTTTAAGAAAATACTCCAACTCCACATTGTGATCGAAATGGTCTTCAATCGCACGTTTGTTTCGGCCTGTCACGATCAGAATATCCTGAATCCCGGAAGCAATGGCCTCTTCAACGATGTATTGAATTGCAGGCTTGTTAATTAAAGGCAGCATTTCTTTGGGCTGGGATTTGGTCGCAGGCAAGAAACGGGTACCGAAGCCTGCAGCCGGAATAATCGCCTTACGTATTTTTTGCATCTGATAAGCTCCCTCCAACGTCATGAAAACTCAATTTGGCAGATACGCGGTCATCCAGCGTATAGCTGTGCCATACGGCAGACGACCCCGTATAGCTTGACCTACAACGTCACAACAACATGGCGGACATTCCCGTCATCACATAATTCAACGTAAAAGCCGTCTTTATCTTCCTGTTCCATCCGTACTTCTTGTCCGTCTATTTGTAAAGCCGTCACTCCATTGGACTTACCCTGCGGATTGTTGACCTTAATGAGATACTGCGTCCCGCCAAAACGGTACTGCACGGAAAATTGCGGCCATTCACAAGGAATGCACGGGCTGATATACAGCCGTTTCCCGCGTCTGCGAAGTCCGAGGATCCATTCAATACCGGCCTGATACATCCAGCTTGCAGCTCCGGTATACCAAGTCCAGCCGGCGTGTCCTTTGTGAGGTTCGGCCGTATATACGTCTGCCGCCATCACATAGGGCTCGCCGGCATACCTTCGTACTTCGTTTGGCGTACGCGTGTGATTTAGCGGGTTTAACAGGTGAAACAGCTCAAACGCCTTGTCTCCGTTTCCAAGCTTGCACCAAGCGATAATGCTCCATATGACACCATGTGTATACTGCGCTCCGTTCTCGCGAATTCCGGGCGGATAGCCCTGAATGTAACCGGGACTCGGATCCGTACGGTCAAAAGGCGGTATCAGAAGATGAGCGACGGAAAGGTCCCGATCCACAAGCTCACGATCAAATGACTGCATGGCCTGCAGAGCCTTGTTTTCCGGGGCCGCTCCGGAGATGACCGACCATGACTGAGCGATAGCGTCAATTCGGCATTCCTGATTGTGAATCGAACCGAGCCATTGTCCGGCGTCGGTAAAGGCACGCCGGTACCACCGGCCATCCCAGGCATGCTCATCGAGTGAGTGAACGAGCCGGTTCCTTACGTCCTGATACCGGCTTGCCCGCTCCGTATCGCCCCGCTCCCGGCACAAATCCGTAAACCGGCCCAGAATTTCATAAAGAAACCACCCAAGCCATACACTCTCGCCGCGGCCTTTGGCACCGACAAGGTTCATGCCGTCGTTCCAATCTCCGATTCCGATCAATGGCAATCCATGCTCGCCAAAGCGCTGCAGCGCCTTATCAATGGCACGCAAGCAGTGCTCCATTATGGATCCGCTTTGTTCAGAAACCAGGGTCGGCTCGTATCGTTCATGCTCCCCTTCTCGTAATAGCTCACTTCGAAGAAACGGTACAACCTCATCCAATATACCGTCATCACCCGTATGCTCAAGGTATCGTGAGGTCGCATACGGCAGCCACAGTAAATCATCGGAGAAAAATGTGCGAATCCCGCGCTCCGTTTCTTCATGCCACCAGTGCTGTACATCCCCCTCTATATACTGATGGGCGGCGTGCAGCAAAATTTGTGCCCGCGTGAGGTCAGGACGGGTATGCAGGAGCGATAACGA
Organism: Paenibacillus sp. F024; assembly: GCF_057814255.1. Classification (NCBI taxonomy): domain Bacteria; kingdom Bacillati; phylum Bacillota; class Bacilli; order Caryophanales; family Paenibacillaceae; genus Paenibacillus; species Paenibacillus sp. F024. The sequence continues at coordinate 47,847 of NZ_JBVASZ010000019.1, read as the reverse complement.
GTCCTGCAGCTGATCACGAAAGCCGTATGCGCCTCCCGCCTGATAAAAGGCGGACCTGGCCCACATTCTGCAGCTCAGCGTTTGATAAAGCAGCCACCCGTTCAATAGGACATCCATCTCAGGGCACGGTGTAGAAACCGAGATCTGGTCCAGCACACCATCCCAGAAATCTCCTACTTGCGCTAAAGCCTGTTCACTGATGCGGGGTTGACCGTAGGCTTGCGCCAGCTTCACGGCAGCTTCGCGCGAATGATCGCAGCCGAGTAAAATATAGACTGTTCGTTCGGCTCCAGGATCCAGCGTTAGCTTTGACTGCACTGCGCCGCAGGTATCATAAAGAGGACCCGTTGCTCCCGACAGGCGCTCACGGCTGAGCGAAGCGGGATGGTCATAAGTACCGTTGCGTCCGAGAAATTCATTGCGGTCGGCCGTCCAAGACACATCCGTCGGCTCTACGGCAGCCGTCCGGTGCTCTCCCGTTTCCATGCTCAAGGAATTCTCTGACGTTTCAGGCGGCAAATACAGACCCAAAAACGCTGTCGCATCACGGAAGGACTCCTGATATGCATTGCGTGCCAGAAGCATTCGAGCCGATTCGTCCCATTCCGTAACGATAAAGGAGGTGGTCGATTGGCGCCTCACTCCCAGCACCCATTCCGCGTAATAGGTGACGGAAAGGCGTCTTTGCTTGGAGGTCCTGTTTTGCAGCCGCAATTGGATTACCTTCACAGGATCATGCAGCGGAACAAAAACGGTCATTTCCTGCCTGATTCCCGATCTCTCGTGATGAAACCTCGTAAATCCCCGGCCGTGTGAAACCGTATAGGATGGTCCCTCGTGTGTTGTTGATGGAGCAGCAGACCATATCTCACCGCTCTCATCGTCACGCAAATAACAGATTTCACCGGGCGGATCGAGTACGGGGTCATTTGACCACGGTGTCAGCTTGCACTCGCGGCTGTTGCGCCACCAGGTATAACCCGTGCCGCGCTCGGAAACAAGACAGCCGAAGCGGGGATTGGCAATAACATTGATCCATGGCGCAGGCAAATGATTGCCGTTTTTGAGTACGATCCGATACTCCCGGCCGCCGCTCGAAAATCCTCCCCAGCCGTTAAAGAACATCAATTGGCCTGCGTCCTCCGCCGGAGTACTGCTGAACCTGTTTAACGGCGCTGTCGCAACGAGAGGATCCGGCAGGTCTTTATTCAGCCGCGGGAGCCTGATTTGCGTTTTCAGACTCGGACCGCCCGCACGCAGGATTACACGGGCTGAGGCGAGAAGCAATGTTTTATCCTCGTCGGACAGCTGATTGGCTTGAATGATAAAGACGCCTTCATGGCCTGCGCCATGCCGGTCGACTCCATGCTCTACCGCACTGCGCAGCGCATCCTGCAAATCCTGCTGGTATCCCCCTGCCGATTCGTTCAGAATGACCATGTCGAATAGCAGCCCCAAGCGGCGTAAATATTCATGTCCTGCCAGCAGCTTGGCAATAAATTTCATATTGTCCCGATTCTCAATCCTTACAAGGATGATCGGTCGATCCCCGGACACGCCGTACGCCCAGAGGCCGGGCTGTCCTTTTACATTTGCTGCGATGCTGTCCTTTCGTTCCTCTTTCAGCGGCGGAGTATACAGTACTTGACCCGCAAAAGTCTGAATGGCTGCCGCCTCCGAGGCGGAAATGTGCAGATGCCTGAGCTCGATTTGGCTTCGATTCCACGCCAGCTGAAATGCTCGTTGCGCCGGTTGGCTTCCTGCAAACCGTCGAATGATGCTGACAGCTTCTTCCTTAGAATCGGCCATGCTTGTCACAGCGAACAATTGGATCTGTTCACCGGGTCCGATGCTGATCTGCCGCCTCATGATAAAGGCAGGATCCGCTACAGAGCCCACGTTCCCGCGAAGGCGGGAACGGATCCCCTGCGGCCGGGAGAGGGTATGTCCGCGGCCGATAAAGCAGCCACGGTCGGTCTCATATTCCACCGGGCCGAGCGATCGTCCTTCTGTGATAAGTGAATGCGCCGCCCAAAACGGTTTTTCGCTTTCTTGACGAGGCCTTCTTCGGGCAAGAAGACATTCCGCATCGCCCGCATATTCCGTTTCAATAAACAATTTACTGAAGGCAGGATGCGCATCATCGGCTATTGGAGGTGCCAACGCCAGTTCCATAAACGTTGTAACCTCCATGATCTTGGTCTCATTGCCCGTGTTGGAAAGCGTCAAACGGCGGATTTCCGCGTTCCATTCGGATGATACACAGATTTCAAGGCTGGTCTGGACGTCACCGTCCACACGCATGAAAGAAGCCCGGTCAAGCGAGAACTGAATGCGCTGCTCGGAAGAGGGAACGCGGCAAGGTTGAAATGCCGGAGACCACACCGCATCACGGCTAACGTCACGGATATAGATATGGCTCCCCCAATCGTCCAATACCGGATCCTCCCGCCAGCGCGAGACAGCCAGACCTTCATATCGGCTGAAGCCGCCGCCGCTGCTTGTCACCACGGTCGTATAGGCTCCGTTCGAAAGGACACACACCTCCGGACTCCGCGTATCCGCGGAGAGGTATTCCCGAACCTCGCCTTGGGTAGACGGTTTTGGTTCAGGTACATGCTCTCCCGCCATTGCAGGGTGTTTAATGATTTTGGGTCTTGTCGGAATCCTCTCCTGCAGCAGCAGCTCCGCCGCCTGCACGCGCTTGTCGCGGTGAAAGCGGTCGATCATTTTATCCGGCAGCAGGATATTCACCAGGGTAATCAAGCTCATGCCCTGATGATGGGCCATAAAACTACGGATCACCATGTACGTCTGATTTTTCGGCATCCGTTCGGATGTGAAATCGATCGCTTCATAGTAGCCATATTTGCCCCGGGCGCCCATTTTCTCCATTTGGCGTAAATTTTCAAGCCCTTGACGCTTCACAAAGGGCAAAGCCATAATGGCGGCATACGGCGCCACGACCAAATCTTGTTCCAGACCGCGTTTGAAGCCAAGACCGGGAACGCCAAATGCCTGATATTGATAATTCATCTGATAATCAAACGCGTAATAACCGGATTCGGAGATGCCGAATGGCACACCCCGTCTATGGGCGTATTCGATTTGCCGCCCGACTACGGCACGATAGGTGCTCTCCCAAACCGTGTTCCGATAGGTACGCATCATGAGCCATGGCATTAGATATTCAAACATGGTTCCTGACCAGGAAAGCAATGCGGCACGTTTGCCGGCTTTGGTCATCGTCCGTCCGAGAGCACGCCAGTGCGCTACGGACACTTGGCCGAGAGCGATGGCAATAAAGCTGGCCTGCCTTGCCTCCGACGCTAGGAGGTCATACAAGATGTCATCACGCTCCTGCAGCGCGGCATGGTACCCCAATGTGAAAAGCTTGGCTTTGTGGTTGTACAATGGACGAAAGTCCGTTTGGTCAATTAAAACCGCTAGGCGGGCGGCCAGATTTTGCCCTCGAGACAGCCAAGTGTTGCCGGCAGTCTCGTCACTCGTATCGTGTTCTTCCTTCCCGCCATCACTCTGAATTCCCGCTTGCACCGCTCCCCGAATCAAGTCCTTTCCTTCACTCTGCCATGTCGGCACCAGCTCCTCGGCAAATGCCACATGCAGCGATTCTTCCATCTTGTCCCGGTCCTCCGCAAACGACTCCTTAGCCCCGCTTTGTTCAAAGTCTCTCTTAAGCCACTCGGCTATTCCTTCTTTGACCGTGATTAAACAGCCGACAAAGTTGCCGGAATCCACCGTTGAAACATACAGAGGAGGCAAAGGCGTCAAGGTCGTCGTGTCATACCAGTTATAAAGATGGCCGTTCCATTTATCCATGCGCTCCACCGTATCGATCGTCCGCTCCAAGCGTTGAATCAAACCAGGCGTATCGATAAATCCCAAATCCCGTGCCGCAAGGACGCAGGTCAGAAAAAGCCCGATATTCGTGGGCGAGGTTCGATGTGCAATTCCGTTGGGCGGCTCCAGTTGAACGTTATCGGGCGGAAGCCAATGGTCTTTAGAGGTAACAAAATCCTCGAAGAAGCTCCAAACCTGCTGTGCAAGCGTCCGCAGCTCATCCTCTTCACCCGGCTCAAGCGTCCGCTCAGCCTGTTGTATGGGCTGATCCAGCCAACGAATCGCAAGCGGAGCTAATAACCATAAAACGCAGAGCGCTAAGCCTGTCCACCTGATCACGGCAGCACCGCTCGCCGCCGCTGCCAGAGCAAAGACAAAAACCAATAAGTACCCTGGGGACATGCACAGCAGCGCAGCATTCCGTCCCCCTTGGCTGCGCCGTTCAATTTCCGCAGAGCTGACCCATTCAAGCAAACGGCGTTTGGAAACGAATAGCCGGTACAAGGTTCTTCCGATGGCGTCGAGCAGCAGAACGGTTTGAAAAGGCAGGGTTAGCGCGGTAACCAAAACATGAAAACCGGTGGAAAGCAAGCTTCGGGGCCTCCGAATGGTTTGCGGAAGCGTCACTAGCTGACGGATCAGCGGCAAAAACAAGGTAGCGAAACCGAAAATAAACCAGCGTGCGGGTGATCCGGGAAGTACGGTCATGCCTAACAGCAGCAGAACAAACAACGCCGGCGGAAATAAACTGCGGCGCAGGTTATCTATCATTTGCCAGCGGGTAAGAGCTGATAAATCGATCGGCAAGCTCTTGCCCCTCCGGTCGGACATGCGGGCAAACAGCCATAGCAGCAATTGCCAATCGCCGCGCACCCAGCGGTGCAGCCTCCTCTGATAAGCGCTGAAGACAGCTGGTTGGTCATCAACCAATTCAATGTCCGACAGCAGTCCGGTGCGTAAAAACCCGCCTTCCAGCAAATCGTGGCTGAGCACCCGGTTTTCGGGAATACGTTCGCATAGAATCTGTGCGAATGTATCCACATCGAATATCCCCTTGCCCGTAAAAATTCCCTGTCCCAATCCATCCTGATAGGGATCCGAAACCGCAAACGCATAAGGATCGATTCCCGGTTCACCCGACCATAGATAGGCCAGCCTCGAACGTAAGGACGCTTCGTGGCTGATGCCAATACGCGGCTGCAGTACCCCGTAGCCCTCAACAACCCGTGTTCGTGAACGGTTAAGCCTCGGTCGGTTGTATGGCATATGCAGGGTACCGATCATCCGCTGGGCGCTGCCTATCGGAAGCTGTGTATCCGCATCGAGCGTAATGATATAACGGATATTCGGAAGAACCGATGAATCGCCGACAACGACATCGTAGGTCGTATCCCTCTTTCCTTTGAGCAGCTCGACAAACTCCACCAGTTTCCCCCGCTTACGCTCCCATCCCATCCATACTCCCTCGGACGGGTTCCACAACCTGCGGCGCTGAAAAAGATGAAACGTAGTATTCCCGCCCGTTTGAGAGTACGTCCGGTTTAACCTTTCTATACTAGTGCGAGCTTCTTCAATAATGGCGGCATCCTGCGGAAGGCACTCCGCGTCGGCGTCGGCAAAATCACCCAGTAAAGCGAAATGAATATTCGTATCGCGGTTCGCCAGATAATGAAGCTCCAGCCGATCCGCCATCTCCTGCACTTGTTCAACAGCTGACCAGATGACGGGAATGACGACCATCGCCGCCGCTTCGGCAGGTACTTCGTGCGAGAAATCGTAGCGCTGCAGCGGCTGCGGACGCCTTGCACACTCGATAAGCCGGTGTAATGCAGTGACGGCCCACTCGCTTACGGGTATTATCAGCACGAGGAATAGGACCGCCCATTCGGCGGACGTATAGCTGGCACCTCTACCGATCCACACAGCAAATCCGATAAGAGCAAGGATGAAAATGCCTATGAGCAGGGTGAAATACAGCCCATCCGCTCGCTGGGGCACTCCAATAAGCGGCAAACGCCGGGGACTGCTGCATTGTTTTAGTGCAAGCTGAAGCTCTTTAATGCCATTTGGCTCAAGCAGGTAATAAGCTATATACGCATGACGTGGCATTACAGCCGGTATTGAGGTGCTTTCTGCTGCTCCATTCTCCTCGGCAGAATTTGAGAAGGCCTGTCCTTGTTCCGAGCACGTCTGGTTATACTCCTTCTCAGCCAATTCAACGACCTGTTTGGCAAGAAGATTTTCAGGTACATGAAAGCGGCGGGCCAGCTGCTCCACGCGTACCCGCAGGGAATCGCGGCTGGCATCGTCGAGCAAAGGATAAACACCCGATTTTTCTTGCCGCATCGTTTGCTCGACCAGACAAATTTGCTCAAACGCATCACGCCAGTCCCAGCGGGTGATGGTTCTCAAGCTGTTGATGGTGCTGCCTGTTGTCATTTGATATGCGGCCTGAAGCTGATATTCGTACGAAACGATTCGATCAAGGCTCTCAGGACCGTTTTCCAATTTGCACTTCAGCCATTCACGAACGGCCTCCGAATCGTCTGCCCATTCGCGCAAATGAGTGACCAGATGGACGATCATCGCACCCGAGAGAGGGACATCTTGCCCTGCTTCTTCGATAGCTGATCTAAGCGCCTCGGGATTGACCCTCGACGGCTCGATTCGCTTCAGCAGTCTTTCAACTTGAAAACACACCTCCTGCCGTTCGCGAATCCGTTTCATGATATTTGCCAAGTGCCGGATTAGGGCAATGCGAATCATAAGCGGGATCGACCATACCTCGGCAATCGTCAGAACGGATACTTCCTGATAAGAAAGGATGTAGGAAACAAAAGAGTCCTCATCCAAATTTCCGTCCGTCTGGTTCAGATAATCGGCACAAATGGACAGGATCCGCGGCTCGCCGGTATTGCGCAGATGCGGCAAACGCCGCAAAAAAGGGCCGGTTAGCTGATGCTTAACGACTAACCCCTGCTCTTCAATAAACTCCGCGTGGTCGAGGAACCATTCCTCCGCCGGCTGCGAACAGCTTGATGGACGTCCCTGCAGAGAGTTTATGAAGCCCCGCAAATTCCCGATATCCGCAGCAAAATTCCGCCACAGATGCTGCGACGTCCGCCGCCTGATATAGGGGTCATGGGTCAGCGCAAGTTCATGAGCTTTTTGACGGAGCTGTTCAGAATGTAGATTCATAGATCCTCCCAAAGAAAGTCATATGTTAAAAATGGTAAATAAGTCATTTCTTCAAGAACCTTTTGACTCTGCAATGCTTAAATCTATAACAGTTAAAACATGCCCATTTTGGCTGTAAATTATCAGTTTCAATTCAAAAGAAGGTGTAAATCAGCTGATGTTCATTCATAAATCCAGGCAAAAATAAACCTCCGAACCACATACTATCATGCGGATTTGGAGGCTTTGACATTCCCTATCTTTGGGTCAGCAGTTGTAGCACAAATGCTTTTAAATCAACCATACGTGAATATTGCGGTTTTTGCTCGGTACCGCATATGATCAGGGGAATAAGCGATTCCGTTTGGTGAAGAGAGCCGTGGCCTCCTCCGCCCTTATGCGTCGGCGAGCTTCTGTCCGCTAATTCATAACCGGGTTTTGCGGTAACAACCGCAAATTCTCCGGGATGGGAGTTCAAAGCTCCGGATAGCCGCCGCAAGGCGTCGGGATACTGCCCATATTCCAATGTATTATTCGAAGCATTGACCTTTAAATCCAATACCCCGGCATCCTGCTCGACCGTCCATTTTTGATGATAAGGATCGCTCAGCTTTCCATTTGCTCTAAATCTCACCTCCTTGGACGTATGGCCTTGAACCGCATAAATCCATTCGTTTTCTTTCCATGCTATAATATCCATTCGCGGATCGTCTTTTAATACGTTGACGATTTCTCTTAATGACCGGATGGCTTTAAGTTTATAAACATACGCCATCGTTTCATTAACGGCAAGGACGATATCCGTATCTTGCGATATGCTTTCTCCGGGACGCAGAACATGATCACCCCGGAAAAAGGCAGGCAGGTCAATCACCGGATGGCTTTGGGCAGGCAGAATTTGACTGACTCCGCTATCGCCGGCGATGATAATAATCGCTTTTCGCAAGGCTTCTTCCGGTGAACCGAAGGCCTGCAGCAAGGTTTGAAGCTGGGCATCCACTGCCTTGATTCCATGAAGTGCCGGTGGACCATTCTTATGAATTTCTCTATCCACATCAGGCAAATAAACGTACAAAAAATCGGGTAATTGATTCGCTTCTATCAAATATTTGGCGGTTTCAATGGAATATGAGTTATTTAACCCCCACCTTCGGGTCATTCCGTCAGGAAGTGGTATAACGCCTTCCAACGGATTGGATAAAGAGCCTAAGGCAAAAAAATCCGGTCCCTTTACTTTTATTTTCTTTGGCAATGACGCGGGGATCTGAATCATGGGAGGAATCATAAGCGTATGGCCGGTTGATCCCCGATAAATCAATCCATTAATGGAACCGGATTTTAGACCATATTTTTCCATTTCTTCATAAATGGTCGTCTGCTGACGGTTCAAGTGACTGCTATTCAAGTTCATTAGCGCATCGGCCAACACCGGATGGACCCCATGCTTGAAAACCTCCATAGGTCCAGTACCATAATTGATCACTTTCTTTTGGCCGGACGAAAACCAGGTAAGCCCCGGCACATGATGCTGATCCGGATAAGCTCCCGTCATAAGGGAACTATCGATGGTTACGGACATGGTAGGAAAAGAGCTGACCACATTCCTATCATATTGTCCATGTTCAATCAGAAATTGAAACGCGGGAAGCACCCGTTGTTCCATGCCTTGATCAATCGCTTGCGACATTAATGAATCGATCATTAGAAATATGACTTTCTTGCGATTTTCGCCTTGTAAGGATTTGACTTGCATTAAATCCTTTTCTGCAGAAGCGGATTCCTGCCGCTGGCATCCAAGGATTACAATGAATGTCAAAATCATCAGTAGGCACCTGGCCAATGTTTTTACCATATGGAGCTCACCTGTCTGTTTTGTATTGTTATTCAAATAAAAAATACGGCTGAAGAATTTGTTTCAACGTGAAAGTGATTCATTAGGTATGTTTAGCGATAGTTTGTATTTTCATCCACTCCGTTCCAAGAGACAAGACAAGGATTGATGATAAAACACAAGGTCATTAAAAAAATCCTAAAGCTCCGATTCCTATCGGCCGCTTCAGGATTTCCGCCTGTTTCCAATATTTTTTACATAATAAGGAATTTCTACTTGGTCACACAACGGTCAAATTCTCTTGATGAATGACTCTTTAGGGCCATTTTAACTGCCATTCTCTCACTTTATACTTTCTCTATAAACCTATTTAACCACAATGGAGGGAATAAACATGAGTAAATGGATGATGACTTTGCTCTGCGCAGTCGCCTGTGTTCTAGGTGTAGGCGTGCTTTTCTTCGAAGTAAACAGTCATCAGAACGAAATCAAGCATGAAGCTGCACCCCCGACTTTGCCTGATACTCCTCTGGATGTACAAAAAGCCGAAGCCGTTTACAAACAGTCCTGCATCGCTTGCCACGGAAACGCTTTGGAAGGTCAAATGGGGCCTAATCTTCAGAAAGTAGGGTCTAAGCTTACGGACCAACAGCTCTACAAATTAATTCAAAATGGTAAAGATCGCATGCCGTCCTTTAAAACCACCTTGAAGGATGAAGAAATCGTCAATCTTGCAAAATGGTTAGCAGAGAAAAAATGATTTCTTACATTTCCTTTGGTTATGCCCCGGATAGGTTCATCCTGTTCCTGTTGACCATCACCGCCATAATCGCGGCGACGCCAATAAGAGAACATACGGCAAACATGCCCGAATAGGATAACCATTCCACAATAACGCCCATAACAAGTCCTCCGAGCGAAAATCCTAAATCATAGGATGACATGAACAAACCAAGCAGAATGTGGCGAGTCTTGACCGGCAGTACAAAGGACAGGTAGGTTGTCAAGGTCGGATAAAGGATCGCAACCGCCAGCCCATTCAATACGGCAGATATATATACCATAGGTCCCATCTCATGCATCAAAGACAACATGAGTGTTCCCAACGCTGCGGACAATAACAATCCTGCAATCAAACCAGGATGCCATTGTCCGTCAGACGGGATTTTTTTTCGCAATGTAAAGCGACATAGCACCACAACACCCGCCTGAATCATGAGATACAGACCCGCGTTTCCATACCCGCTTGAAACCATGTACAACGGCAAGAACGTCGAAATGGCTCCGAAAATGCAGGAGGCAAACAGCATCACTAGAGTACAAATGAGAAGTCGGCGACTGCGTCCAATTTCCGAAACTGCTTTTACCATATCCATTAATGTAAATGAGGTATCCTTCAGAGGTGAATTCGGAAGAGGTACGGAAAATCCGACCAACCAGGTCACCGCAGCCAAAAAGATCATAACTGCTGCAAAAAGCCAGGTTTGATCTTGTTCCCAGACGTATAAAGCTGCCGCCGGCCCGAATAATTGGGGAAGCATCGTGGACAGCGAATAAAGAGACAGTCCTTGCGCACGGTCCTCAGCCCGTAGCTTTTCGACAATCCCCATTTGTACCGCCATCGAGAAAAATGCGGTCACAGCTCCTTGTAAAGCACGAATCCATATTAAATTATCCGTTCCGGATGTGATATATAGGACAAGACAGCAAACATGGCCTAACATCAACCAATGCATCACTTTGATTGCGCCATGCCTGGCAACCATTTGACCCGCCCACGGTCGCAGAAACGTACAGACCAGCATGTAGGCCCCCATCATCAAACCGATTTCGGCTTTTCTCATCCCATCCGCTTCGCTTCGGAGCGGAAGAATGACGGTAAGAACGCTGCCTGCCGAATAAAATAGAAAAACAAGTATATATAAACGAATAAAACCGCCCGTTAGCGGCCGCTCAATATTCAACGCGTGACGTACTCCTTTCCATATGTACCGTTTGCCAATCGTCCCGCTGGTCCAGCAATATCGAGAATCCCTGACGCTGCCAAAATGTTACTGCGCCCGGCAAGAAATGATGGGTGTGCAAATATAATTTGGAGTACCCTGCCTTCTTAGAAAAATTCGCCGCTTCCCTGAAGAGATAAGAGCCGATACCCATTCTTCTTGCTGTCGGACAGACATAGCAACGGACAATTTCTGCAACGCGTTCTTGGCGATAGTTTCCTCGAATTGCTTCAATCCGATCGTCATAGCGTTGTACGCCGATGGATCCTACAACACGATCATTCTCGTCGGCTGCTACGAAAAACGAAGCACCCTCAGGCTCCATATCATACCTTTCAAATTCCGAAATATCCATCGTCAGCTGATGCTCTTGGAGCATAGGAAATACTTCCCTGCGAATGTCGGCCATAAATGCAATGGCAGCCGGAATTTGTTCTTTCTTTATTCGGCCCAATGTAATTGAAGCGCCTATGTTCATCTCTTTTTCTCCTTCATACCACATTTTCATTTGAGCCTCGACCATTTATCCATCTAAAAACCGGCTAATGCGTATACGTTACTAGTAATCGAGTATAGGGATGACGGTCTTCGCTGTGAATCTCATTTTTTGAAAAAAGGTCAACAACTTGTCCCTTCTTCATCACCATGATTCGATCGCTCATTTGGTGTACAGCTGCAATATCATGGGAAATAAACAAATAAGACATCCCAAGTTCCTCTTGTAATTGTTTCAGCAATCGCAAAATTTGTGCTTGTACTGTGACATCCAGGCTGGAGGTCGGTTCGTCGCAAACAAGCAGCTTCGGACGAAGGCTGATGCCCCGTGCGATCGCGACACGCTGCCTTTGACCGCCGCTCAATTCGTGCGGATAACGTTCAAGATGCTCGGGAAGCAGGCCGACCATCTCGAACAACCGGGCGGCGCATTGGCGCCGGGAGTGTCTTACATCCGCTAGAAACGGCGGTACAATATCCGGATAATTGTCGAGCGGCTCGATCACCGAACGCCAGACCGGTAAACGGTCGTTGAGTGATGCTGTCGGTTCTTGAAATACAACTTGAATATGCTGTCTCAAAGGGCGCAAGGCGCGATCACTAAGTCCGTTGATCGAGACGCCGTTCAACCGGATTTCGCCGCTGTCCGGCTGCTCTAACGCAAGCAGCAGCCGTGCGACGGTACTTTTTCCGCTTCCGCTTTCACCCACGAGACCTAGACACTCCCCCGACTCAATGTGAAACGAAACATCTTGCACTGCTTGAACGCTGCGCTTCGAATCATTGTAATGTTTAATAAGCCCGTCTACGGTTAACAATGCATCCAATCCAGTGTGCCTCCTTGCTTGTAAGCTTACTCAAGTCTACAGCCTTCACTGCCGGTAAACCTGAGCTCCTAGCAGGCGTGGACATGCATCCAGCAGCATTTGCGTATACGGGTGCTTTGCTTGATCGCGGATCTGAGCCGAATCCCCCAATTCCACGATCCGCCCTTCCTTCATGACGGCAACCCGGTCCGCCCTCTTCAATACCTGCCTCAAATCATGGGAAATGAGCAGTACGGCACAGCCCGTTTGCCGCTGCAGCTCTGCCATGAGATTCAAAACCATTTCTCCCGTCAGCACATCGAGCGCCGTAGTCGGTTCATCGGCGACCAGCAGTGCCGGCTCCAGCATAAGCGCCGCAATAAGTGCTACTCTCTGCCGTTGGCCGCCGCTTAGCTGAAACGGATAGCTTGCGTATACGCGCTCCACCGGGAGAGAGGCTCTGGCAAGCCAGGTTAGCGCCATTTCCTTGGCCTCCTGCCGGGACATGCTGCGATGAGTACGGATCAACTCGACCAGTTGGTTGCCGATTTTAAAGAACGGTGTGAAGCTTCCCTGATAATCCTGGAACACCCAACTGATGTGTTTGCCCCTTAACTGCTTCCTTTTCTTGTCCGGGAACGCCAGCAGATCTTCTCCACGAAATTGTATCGTCCCGTTTGCGATTCGCAGAGCGTTTGGCAGCATCCCCGCTACGGCACTGGCTGTGACGCTCTTCCCGCTGCCGCTCTCACCGACGAGCGCAAGCATTTCTCCCTTACCTATTGAAAACGAGACCTCTTCCACGAGAGGACGGCTCTGCTTGTCTTTCTTTACACAGATGTTTAATTGATCAACCTTCAACACCTGCTCCAGTTTGCTTGGCACATAAGGAGGATATTCGACTGAATGCTCCCTGAGAATCGACTCGGTTAGCTCGGGTTCTATTAAAATCTTAGACATACGGAGCCGCTTCCTCCCTTCATCTTGTTATCTGCTGCGAACATCCAACCGGTCACGCAGGCCGTCTCCGATCAAATTGCAGGCCACAACGACAAGCAATATCGCTACTCCCGGATAAATCATCAAAGTGGGGGCCGTCTGAAAATAAGGGCGGCCGTCATTCAGCATGGCCCCCCACTCCGGAACGGGCGGCTGGGCTCCCAGTCCAAGATACGACATCATGGAAATCATCATAATAATTTTACCGATATCCAACGCAACAAGTACAAGAATCGGCGAGACGATTTGCCGCAGCAAATGCCGCCTCAATACGGCCCAGACGCCACTGCCGGCAACACGTGCAGCCAGAATGTATTCTTTATTGCGTTCGGAAAGAACGATTCCCCGGGCTACACGGGCATAATGGATCCACTTCACCCATACGATCGCAATCATCAGATGAAACAGGCTCGATCCAAGAAAGCCGGCAATGGCAATCGCAACGACGAACTCGGGCAATGCTCCTGCAGTATCGAGAATCCGCATCAACAAACTGTCTAGACGACCTCCGACATAACCGGATACGAGTCCGAGGGGGATACCGATTAACGCGATAGTCGCAATGACGAGAAATGATATCCCTAGCGTTGATTTCGCCCCCTCTACAAGCCTGGAAAAGATGCAGCGCCCCATATGATCGGTACCTAGCGGATATTTCCAGCTAGACGATTGAAGCCGTTCGGACATCTGCACAGTCAAAGGATCATTGTGAACGATCCACGGGCCTATAAGCACAAGCAAAAGAACGATGGAAAGCAGCCCGACGCCTAGCGATAATAACGGGCTCTGCCAAAGAATTGACCGTTTGGATCCCTGTACTTCAGTTAGTTGCGTTTGTCCTGTTACAGCTTCATTCACTGCAGTTCCCCCTTTCCATAACGTATACGGGGATCCAGCATACTATAGCTCAAGTCAACCAGAAGATTCGCCGCAACGACGAACACACCCGTTAGCAGTACATACCCTTGAATGACCGGGTAATCCCGCTGATAAACCGCATCTACCGCCAAGCTTCCAAGACCTGGCCAAGAAAAAAGAATTTCAACAACAACAGCTCCCGCGAGCAAATTGCCCAAGCTCATGCCGAACACGGTCACAACCGGCAATAACGCTGCGCGAAGAGCATGCTTCATCATGATGCGCCACTCGCCTATACCGCGCGCCCTGGCCGCACGAATGTATTCCTGAGACAAACTGTCAAGCAATCCGCTTCTAAGCAGCCTTGAGTACACCGCAGCCATTGAAAAACCCAATGTAACGGATGGTAAAATGAGATGCCGGAAATCTCCTGTCCCCATTGTCGGCAGCCACTGCAGCTTGGATGAGAAAAAGTAAATGAGAAGCAGCCCTAACCAGAAGTTGGGAATTGAGGCGCCAAGCAAGGCCGTCATCCGGCTGAGATGATCCGGAAACCGCCCGGGATATTTGGCTGCAAGCAGACCAAGCGGCAGAGCCAGAATCAGCATGACGACAAGCCCCCCGGCAGTCAATTGCAGCGTTGCGGGCAGCCGCTCCATCATCAGAGCCATCACGGATTTATTGTTCAAATAAGAGGTTCCCAGATCCAGCCGAAGCAAGCCCCAGAGCCATTCGGCGTACTGTGCAGGTATCGGACGGTTCAATCCTAATTGATCTCGAAGCGTTTGTTCGTCAGCATGTGTAATTGCGATTTCATCGATTTTTAGAATCGTTTGCACCGGATCACCCGGCGCCAGCTTCATGAGAACGAATGTCATAAGAGTAAGAAAAAACAGAACAAACAGGAGCTGGATGATACGTCTTCCGACGAAAGAAAGCATCGCCTTATTTCACATCCATTTTATTCGTAACCTTATAATATTCCTCAGGGCCAGGCTTCCAGCCGACAATTCGTTTATTTACCCCAACGATGAGATTCGGATATACCGCATAAGCATGCGGAACCTCCTCTTTAATAATCTTTAACGCTTCTTTCGTCAGCACCACACGCTGTGCGATATCGCTTGTCGTATTCAATGGGCTCAGAAGGTTATCGAGACCTTCGATGCTTATCCCCGCCATGTTCAAAGAACCGCCCTGGGTTAAGGCCGAATTAAGAAAGTACCCGCCGTCACCCCTCGGAGCTGACAATATGCTGTACGTTGTCAAATCCCAATTTTTATTTTCATGTAAATACGCATCGGCTTTTTCAACGGTTGTGACTTTCACGGTAATACCCGCCTTTGCCGCATCGGACTGGAACAGCTGTGCGATCAACGGCAGCTCAGGCCGTCCCTTATACGTAATCAATTCCAGCGTCAGCGGCTGGCCTCCTTTGTAGAGCTTGCCGTCCGTGCCGGCTTCGTAGCCCGCTGCTTCAAGGAGCATCTTCGCTTGAGCTATGTTTAATGGTTCGACTTTATCATCGCTGCCAAAGGGCAAGATTGTATTAAAAGGGCCGTTAGCGGCGGTTCCATTTCCCAACATAATATCTTTGACGATGCTTTCGCGATCCAGCAGCAGATCAAGGGCTTTTCTCACTCTGACATCCGTCATCACCGGCTTTTGCTGATTAAATATCAACAGGTGAACTCGGAGCCCGGGGATCGATTCAATGCCTAACTCTTTGTCCTGTTGAAGGGCGGCAATCGTTTCGGCCGGCAGTTGATAGGCAATGTCGGCTTCATGCGATTGCAGCGCAAGCGCACGTACGTTAGCGTCCTCGTTGAACTTGAAGGACACCTCATTTAGCTTGGCTTTCCCATCCCAATACGCATCGTTTCGTTCAAGTAAGATTTCGACATTTGGCGTAAATCGCTTCACGGAGAAGGGGCCGGTTCCGACTGGGGCGAGATTGAACGCCTCAGCTCCTGCTTTCTTCTTGGCTTCCGCATTAATGATCGCAATGTAAGGATTCACCAGCTCCGAGGGAAGTGCGGGATACGGCTCAGAGGTCACGATCGTGAGCTCCTGTCCGACCGCTTGCATGGATGCGATCTTCAACGAAACGGCTAAGGATTTACTCGTCGCCAATCCCTCTTCAATCGATGCCTTTACAGCTTCTGCATCGAGCTTCATCCCATCGTGGAAGGTAATTCCGTCCCGAATGGTAAATACCCATGTCTTGGCGTCTTTCGTTTCCCATTTGCTCGCCAGCCAAGGTTGGATTTGCATACGTTCATCCAAGCGGGTCAGTGTCTCCACAATGCCTGCGCGTAACGGTTCCCAGCTGATGAATGGGTCAAGCGTATCGGTTTTGAAGTTGCGTACAATGGTGACTTTCTTGAAATCATCCTTGTTGTTTGCCGATTGTTCACCGGTCATTTGATTGCCGCTTTGGGGATGCTGTCCATTTGAACTGCAAGCGGATAAGAATACTCCGATCATAAGTATCAATATAAATAGTGAAATCCGTTTCTTTCCAACCGATAGATTTTTGGACATCATTCCATACTTCCTTTCAATAGAAAAAAATGATTCAAATCGATGCATGACAAAGGATGTCTTACAAGTAAACCTGAAGAAAACCATACATTCCTTACATTCTCAAAAACTTTGTTTCAGTATGTAATTTTTACGCTTTTATACTATTGTATATACCTATGATTGCTCTTGCTTATTCCGAACACACTTACAATAAATGTCGATTGAAGTGCCCCCCTCTTCTTTTGTCATCCCTAAAGACGGAAAGCATAAAATTTTCACCACCATTTCTATCTATATCCTAAGCGAAAAACGGCTTCATTTTAAATGGCTACTTTGGGCTATCTTCGGATGCAAATGTGAATGATTGTTGACACGCTGAATAAAGACTTGAAGCCCGCAAATAAAAAAGGCCTCTAAACGGGATAGCTCATAAAAAATCCCAATTTTGAGGCAGTTACTTTGTTTTATTTTTGAAATTCCAGATCCAGTGACGGCTCGGTTCCATCCGTTCGGGCAAGGATCGTATATCCCTGATAATCCATCATGATGCCCGACGGCGGGGCTTGAACGATTTGACCATTCACCATGAAGAGTCCTCTGAACACGCCGCCGCGCGGGAGGATCAGCACGGACATTTTGGGAGGCGCGTCCATATGGATTTTATATACCACACCGTAGTTCCCCAGATTAGCTTCTTCCTCCCGGACGTAAGTCCCTACGGGCTCGTAATATACCTTGTGCTCAAACTCATCCAAGTAAGGCTCGTTTTTGACAAGAATATTGCGCGAATACGTATCGCTGAGATTGCCAAGGCTGTCTTTTACCGTGAGAGAAACCTTGTACAGTCCCGGTGTGAAAATGGCATGCGCATTGCCGATCCATTGATATTAGTCAACTGTGTACCCTTTGGATCATAGCTGAGATTGCTGTAATGAAAAGGTTCTCCGATCCAGCCGGTCTCCCCGAAGCTCTGCATCGGTACCCCATGGGCGGCTTTCACCGTTCTCATAGATTTTTTGCTCGGTAAGCGAGTACTCATAGATACGCCTTCGGCGACGTGATTTGGCCGCCTGTTTCTCTCCATCCCACTGCACGGGAATTCTGAACCAAGCGGTGAGCTCCGCAGCAGGCAGGTAATACCTTCATCCTGTTCCAGCATTGGGACTTGAGTTTGCGTCTTAGTCCCGTTAATATAGATCGCCGGATTGGCGGGATAAAGGATCTAATGGCTGTCCCCGGAGCGGCAGCGGTCTGTCCGCTTACAGCCGCGATAGCGAAAACTGCGGTAAATGCCATCAGTAATTGACGTAATGATTGCATCAGCGTATGATATCCTTTCTAAATTTACTTCGCTTCTTTTAAAGGATAGAATATCCATTCGACCGGTGACGTGCTTCCAGGGGCGGCCAGCCATTCGATATGCGAAGCGGTCTCTCTTCCCTCCGCTCGATAGATAACGTAGGCTCCGTCGTGATCCGTCAAGCCGCCTTGAGGCAAAGCTAACAATTGGCCATTTTTCACATATAGCCGTACAAATACTTGAATTTCAACAGCAGCTGGCCTATCGGATCACGTCCGACTGACACGCGCAGAACGTTCTCCTTGCCGGCCGCATCGCTTACGGCGTTCATCCGAAACGTGTCGAAACCGAAGCTGCCGCCGGATACGAAATGCTCGATCTCGGGCGCCGATCTGACAAAAGCATCAATCCAGGCTTGATAGTCCTGCTCTGAATGCTGTCCGGGAAGCTGAATATAAAACACCGAGCCGATCCATTGCCGACCGTCCAATTCATATTGTGGTGAAGGCTCCACCGAACGGTAAAAAGCCGTCACCTTTCCTTCCCGCATCATGTGCTTCAAAAAGGCATTCATCCAATAGGCATTGCGGTTTAATCTGGACAAGCGGGCCGTTAAACGCTTAAGGTCAGGCGCAGGCAGCAGACGGACGGTAATCGGATCGGCACCCGCGTCCAGGAGCGACAACAAAGCAACCCACTTCTCCCGGTTCTCTTCGCAGCTTAACCTCCTGCCCACGGCAACCATATATCCCACATTAGCCAATTCAAGTCCGTACTGCATGTATTTGATCCCGCTTTCCACGCTGATGAGCACAACATGAGGCGGCAAGCTGCCGGCATACCTCTCGAACAACGGGTTTGCCACACACGTCAGCGTCCGGTCCACAATAACATAAAGCGGCTGGCTCTGTTTGTGACGTGACAGCCCTTGAAATAGTCTCGAAAGATCCATTGCGGGCCTGACCGGCCAGCACATGCCGGGATCCACAAGCAAACAGCCGATAGGCTTGTTCTCCTCCACTTCCTTGTAGATTCCCTCCGGATCCAGCTCCAGCGGATCATGCATAAGCGTATTGACCAAGTCGACCCCCTCGCAGTAGAAGCCTTTTTGATAATAAAAAGGCAGAGTTTCCTGTGTGAAGCTCTTATAGGCGACCAGCGCAAGCTCCATCGCCTTCATTCCCGATGTCGTCAGAAATCCTACACGTTGCTTTCGAATCTCCTCAGACATGGGATAAAAGGCAGCCAGTGAAGTCTCCTCGTATTCCTTCACCGTCTCGCTGCCGTAGCTGCGCGTATAGGTGCCTTGTTCTTCCTGGGTAAAACCGGCCTCCTCGGGGACATCCGAAGAAAGATGTTTAAGCCTTATGCACGGAGACTGCCAATCGCTTCCCGCCAAGATCGCACCGAGCTGCTTGTAAAGGGTTCGAATGTCATACTTCACGGCAAGGTAAGCGTTCAAATCGCACGATTCCGACTTTCTTTCGTATTCGTCCACCTGCTTTTGCAATACTTCCGCCTGACGCTCAAATGCTGCCCCCAGCTCCTGCTCGAACCGTCCCTGCGGAAATTCATTCCGGTAAAGCTCCAATACCTTCCGGATTTCCGATAGCAGCCAGCGAAGCTCCGACAAATCTTCTTTCCGATCTTCCAATTCCAATTGCAGCAAAGTTAAATCCGGTTCGGCTTGCTTATGATTCAAAAAGCTGTTCCAGTCAAAATGTTCTGGAATCATCTCGATTGTTGTATCGCTTTTCATCCCGCTAAACACCCCACCCGAAGCATACTTGGATGACATTACTTTACCCGTATTCCGTCCTAATCAAGCAGCCTGCCGCTCCATTTCCGCGCGCAGTCGTTTCGGTTCCTAAGAATTGGGCACTTTTATCCTTCTCTCGGATGGGTCATTCTGCATATGGGTGTATATACTGTATTAAATAAAGAGCCCCGATAAAGGAGAGATTAACTTTGCAAACAGTACAGGGAGCGACGGTTAGCTTGCCGATACCGTCAAGATGGGGGATTAGCGCCGATATAGCTGGAAGACCGATCGTTTGGGGTGATCTGATCATTAACTCTTTTAGCGATAACCAGATCGTCGGAACGATTCGGTTTCGGGATGTACCTATCCCGATTCAAGGAGCTTGGGATGAAAGCGGCGGACAAATCACATTTGATTCCCCTTATGCCACATACTCCGGCCAGTTATCCCTTTATGATGATCCTTCCATAGGGATTCGACATTTCATTTTAAATGGACGTCTTACAAGAAAGCCGCCCTCTTTACAAGCAGGTGAGTCTGGAACCTGGCTTGCAACAACGGATATAAGTCTAAGTGCATTTCCTTCTGAAGGAAAGACTAAGCCTTCCAAACCAAGCGGTCTGCCTCCCGTCGGAGTATTCGTAACTACCAATTTACTATATGGCGTCCCCAGCAGATTTTAAATTCAGATCTCATGTACAGAGATAATAGTTTACATATAATACATTATGTTAACTATTATAAAAGATTTTCTCTCCCTTTAACTTCTATGATTTTTTTAAGGACAATATTAAATCAAATTAATATGATTAACAGTTCACTCTATTAACTAATCCCCAGCGTGGTTATTTGCTATCATCATACTTTATGAAAGAGCCAACAGCTTATTTTCATGACAAACTGCTGATATGAAGGGACTAACCGTTTATAAAAAGAGACTAAATGAACTCTGGAGGTACGTATTGATTTGAAGATCAGAACAAAATAAAAAAGCGGATGATTATCTCAAGCTCGATAATCATCCGCTTCGTTTGAACAAAATGATCGGCGGCGGCCGTTCATATGTCCTTTTTTACGGTTCGATTTCATGGTTCATTTCTTCCTTATTCCGATTCATTTCCTTATTGATTTGTTTGTAGTCCTTGTCCAGTTCTTCGCCAATTCCTTTAAGCAGATGAAGCCCTGCGGTAATCGTTCGCTGGACATCCGGATCGCGAAGTGATTTCATCATACTGAATACGCCGGTCTTCCCCTCATCGGGGACCATAGATTCGTCTATCCCCCGGCTGAAGGCATTAAGAAACCGCTGCACTTTATGGGGGTCGAGCGTACTTATAAATTGCATGACGGTGACTACATTTTTAAGCACAACGGGCAGCCCTGCAATTTTGATAAAATCAAAAGCATGGGAATATACTCCGTCCCGATTTTTCAAAATACCCTGCATCATGTTGAGATAGCCGGCCTTATGCATTTCATTAATAATGTCCAAAAAAACGAGGAGACCGTCCTGGCTCGAGGCTGCGCCTGCCATAAGCTTTTCGGCGGCTTCCGTTTGTACCTCCTCTTCCGTGGGGGTATGCCGACTAATTTTCGTTATGGGACTTGCCATTCTAATCGCCCCTTCTCTCCGTCATCTCGGCTACCGGTATGAAACCGGGCCTGCTCCATTTTTCTTCAACCTTTACCCCTATCTGGGGATTACGAACCGCAAAACGTGAATTCACTTTCGGCAAAGGAGATGCTCCGCTTTCCTCCAACACTTCCATATAGACAGAGGTTTCTTTGTAATTGGGCGTATTGGTGATGTAATCATGATGACTGCTTGTGAGAAAATTAACCGCTTCTTCGGTATCGGATGTATTCATCGGAAGATAAAGCTCCTTTCCTTTGACACGATCCGTAACCAGCACCCTCAATTTGACGGCTCCATAAGGGGAAATCAATCGGACAAGGGCTCCATCCTGAAGGCCTCGCTCTTCAGCCAGCTCCGGTGATACTTCCAGCCACGGATCCGGTACTTTATGCTTCAATCCTTCCACCCGATAAGTCATATTGCCTTCATGAAAATGCTCCAGCAATCGCCCGTTATTCACATGAAGATCGAATTCTTTATCGAAGGCTAATGGCGGAGTCCAATCCACCGGAATTAAATTCGCCTTTCCGTCCGGAAATGGAAACCGTTCCTGATACAGCAGCGGCGTGCTCGTCCCATCCGGTTCTACAGGCCACACTTGACTATTCCAGCCTTCCAGCCGTTCATAGCTCACGCCTGCAAACATGGGCGAAAGACTTGCCGCCTCCGCCATGATTTCCGAAGGATGCTTATAACTCCATTTCGCCCCCATCGCATTGGCCACATCTTGGATAATCTCCCAATCGGGCTTGGACTCTCCAAGCGGCTCAAACACCTTATGAAACCACTGAATACGTCGTTCCGTATTCGTAAAGGTCCCATCCTTCTCCAAGCTTGGCGAGGCCGGCAGAATCACATCGGCATATTGCGCCGTCTTCGAGAAAAAGACATCCTGGACAATGAAAAAATCCAGCTTGCTGAAGGCTTCGTGAACTTGGTTGGCATTGGCGTCCACTAGAGCCATATCTTCGCCGAATAAATACATCGCTTTGATTTCGCCTTTATGAATGCCATCAACCATCTGGTGGTTATCATAACCGTCTTCGGTGGGAAGAGTCACTCCCCATGCCTTCTCATAGCGTTGACGTACCTGATCATCCTTTATGGATTCATAACCGGGCAAAAGTGTAGGCACCGTACCGAAATCGCAGGCTCCCTGAACATTGTTATGTCCCCTAAGCGGATAAGCGCCTGTAGCTGCGCGGCCGAAATTACCGGTAATCAGAAGCAGATTGCATATGGCCGTACTTGTGTCTGTTCCTCCAATATGTTGGGTAACGCCCATCGCCCACAGGATACAAGTTGTTTTGGCTTCATGAATCATGGTAGCGACACGGATCAGCGTCTTTTGATCAATGCCTGTTTTTTCCTCGGCATAGTCCAAAGTAAAGCCTTCAAGGGATTGGACATACTGCTCGTACCCATTCACTCGATCGTTCAAAAATTCGCGATCCTCCCAGCCCTGATCAATGATATATTTGGTTACGGCCGAAAGCCAAATTAAATCCGTGCTGTGATTAGGATGCAAATAGACATCAGCCCGTTCGGCCATCTCGTTTTTTCGCAAATCCGCAACAATGAGCTTTTGACCGTGAAGCTTTTGCGCGCGTTTAATCCTTGTTGCCAAAACCGGGTGGGATTCCGCCGTGTTAGCTCCTACAATGATCACCAATTCTGCGTTTTGAATATCCTCGATCGTCCCGGAATCACCTCCGTAACCAACTGTTCTCATTAGCGCATGGGAGGCCGGAGTTTGGCAGTAGCGCGCGCAATTATCCACATTGTTGCTGTTCATCACCGTACGGACGAACTTCTGGAATAAATAATTTTCTTCATTACTGCATTTGGAAGAGGCAATATAGCCTATGGATTGAGGTCCGTGCTCCGCTTTGATTTGACCGAGGCGCTGCGCAATGAACTCAAGCGCATAGTCCCAATCGGTTTCAACAAACTGATCTCCCTTACGAATAAGCGGTTTGGTCAAGCGCTCCTCGCTGTTAACAAAGTCCCAGCCCCATTTTCCTTTTACACAAGTTGAAACCCCGTTTACAGGCGCCTCTTCCGTGGGTTCAATCTTAAGAATCTTCCGGTCTTTCGTCCACACTTCAAAGCTGCAGCCAACGCCACAATAGGTACATACGGTCTTGGTTTTGTTAATGCGGGATTCGCGCATCGTCGCTTCGATTTCAGACAGCTTAAAAATTTCCCGGTAACCCGGTTCAATCTCTTTGGTGAGGTCAATCATCGGCTGTAGGACACCGGCAAAGGATCCCGTTAAATAACCGGCTTCCCCCAACATGGATTTCTCCATCAATGCATTGCAGGGACATACGGTAACGCAGTGTCCGCAGGATACGCAAGAAGACTGATCGATCGGAACATCGTTATCCCAAATGACGCGGGGATGCTCCCGGCTCCAATCGATGGAAAGCGTCTCATTGACCTGCAAATCCTGGCAGGCTTCAACGCATTGGCCGCACAGAATACACTGATCCGGGTCATATCGGTACATGGGATGGGAATTGTCTATCTCGTAAGGCTTCGGCTTGAATTCATATTTTTGATGCTCAAGCTCAAGGTACTCCGTCGTATTATGCACTTTACAATTTCCGTTATTGTTATCGCATACCGTGCAGTATAATTGATGATTTTCGAGAATACGAGACATGGCTTCCATTTGAGCTTCCTTTACCAGCTTGGAATCCGTCTTCACTTTCATATGAGGCTCCACTTTCGTCGCGCAGGCGCGAAGCAGACGACCGTTTACTTCAACCAGACAGGTATCGCAGGTTTGGATGGGACCAAGCTGCTCGTGATAGCAAATATCGGGTATATAAATCTCACCGGCTGCCTGAAGGATGGTTTGATCCGGCTTAGCCTCCCGTAACTCGTTATTCATATGAAAAAAGATTAGTTCTTTACTCATTTTCCCTGCTCACCTCATCTTATCTTGAGTATGAAATGGCCATGATTCAATTGGCCATCATTATTCTGTAAACTACTTAGAAGCTTTTTGAATCAGCCGCAGGCTAGACATCTGATCAATACACAAAAAAAAAAGCTATCCCCACATCTGTCATTTGTCGGGATAGCTTGTGAAACGCTCAGTTTACTGTTCAGTCCTCATTGCATGACATTCGGCTGCATATTTGCCGATATTTGCGCTTGCTGCATTTGCTGCATCGTTAAATGGATCGCCTGCTGCATTTGCTGTAGCTCTCGAAGCTGTGCCTCAGCTTGGGTCTGTACCTGGTTTTGGGCGTAATGAAGACGCTCCATTACATATTGAAGCTGTTGGACGATTTGCTGCAGCTGCTGGGCAAAGCTGCTTACCCCTGCCTGGGTCAGCATTCGATGAATGTTTGAATCAAACGAAGGGGTTTGCGGCATCACAGTTCTGGAAGAATAATCCTGCGGATGCATATTCGGTTCCTGGAGACGGACCGGCATTTGCTGAAATCCCGAAGTTAATGGTTGATGCTGCTGCATAAAAACATCCTCCCTGTAGCTATTGATTTTATTCAATTAAATTATCCCAGTCGGATTATTTTTATGCAGCGATACCATATCCTAAGCATCAATGGTCATTGCAGTCTCTATGCCGATGTATGCATTAACGTCCTAACTCAATTTTCACGTTTCATCAAATACCATATATGGTTAATAATACCTGTTGTTGAGTGGAAGGGAGGTTATCCCATGAATGCATTGAGCAGGTTAAGTAATGAAAGCCTCAAAGCAGCTTATTTACAGGCAAGGAATTTGTCGCTCGAAGCTGGTTTTATCAGTCTCTTACTAAGTGAAATTAAAAAAAGAAATTTAAAAATTGAATAGAAAGTGAAACAGCATAGAGAGCCTTACAACATTCTTGCTTTTGAAAAATCGGTTTTATTTAGGGGATTCATCAATGTCTCCTCTATATCACAGCGAGCTCTGGAATCAACTCTAGAAGCTCGTTTTTCTTTAGGTAGCATGGTTATGGCCATATCCAACCCTTGAATCTGCTCCGTATCCCGGCAACTCTGCTCAATTACGTCTAAGCTTACAGCCGGTAAATGAGGGTATTTATACCCATCATCAAACAACTTGCCGAGCCGCCTGGATTACTTTTTGTTTTCACTAAACGCCTAACTCCGAATAGGCTATCATGAGATGAATTCGCGATGCTGTACATTATCCAAGATGCTGTGCGATTTCCAGAGGCTTTGGCTAAAGCGGGTCATACCGTTACTCCAATTATAATATGTATCCAAGACGTATTGGCACAGCCACTGTCGCCTTACAGGGAATAGACTATGGATTTTCAGATCAAGAGGGATTTATATTGATGTTTCACAAACTTTATATTTATACCTAATAATAGATGGAAAATTTTTCATAAATCTGCCGTCCCCGCTCGTATATGTTATCGAACATTCGAACTTCGTTAGAAAGATAAAAAGCCCCAAAAATTGGTGCTTAATTAAAGTTGATCGTTTCCCGTTTGTTTAATGAGTGCTTAACTAAACTTTGTACAAAATGTTTTATTGTTCCGATAATATTGACCAAACAAGGAAATGATTAACAAGCACATCAGAGAGACTGGCTTAAATCAGAATATAGCTGTTGACAGGGATAAATTTATTTAATACTATTAAATTATAACTTAACTTCTTACATTCCTGTTAAAGGGGAGTAGCTGATAAACAAAGTCGTCATTACGAGATAAAAGTCTCCGGCTTTGTTGGCAACGTTGTTGTTAGCGAGACCTTTACCCGCTTGCTGGGTAAAGGTCTCTTATTATTTTGTGTGAAGAGGAGAGCAATATTCGTGATCGAATCCAAAACATCAAGGCTTAATGAATCGCTGCTGGACATACTCAGCACACGGAACAAGGTTATTGCAAACAATATTGCTAATGTGGATACTCCTCACTATAAGTCCAAATCCGTTGTTTTTCATGAAGAGTTCCGACGCAAGCTCGATTCGGAAAACGGCAAAAGATTGGCGATGAAACGGACTCATGAACAACATTTGGAGGTTCCGGGTGCTCCCTCCGTTCCGTTCCGAATAGTTGAAACGGGGCAAACCGTTATGAACAATAACAATAATAATGTTGATATAGATTTCGAGATGTCCGAACTTGCCAAAAACCAGCTTTTTTACAATGTTACCATTGATCGTGTAAGCGGGCATTACTCTAAAATGAAGAAACTTATGCAGGATCTTCGTTGAGAATACCCTCTGCAGCTTCCTGCCCCACTATGGGAAATCGATAGTTCAAAAACCGATTCATAGTAAGAATCCTCAGTAATTGCCTCTTAGAGGTACTAATTTACCATGTGGTTATTCCCACTTCCACTTGATTAAGCTTTTTGAAGATTTCTGTCCGTTGCTTCAATAAGAAACCAACAACAAAGAAAAGTAAAAAACCAGTACCAGGATTAGGGTACTGGTTTTCGAGCTTTTCACGGATTATCGCGCAAAGATATGTTTACCGATTTTCAACACCTGCGGCCGCGTCCAAATCCAAGCGCTGGTTGCCGTGTCGGGATTAAAGTAATAGAGCGAATTCTTCGACGGATCCCACCCGCGAACCGCGTCGAAGGCAGCCAAATAGGCGCTGCGGTCCGGGGTTAACCCATATTGTCCGTCATCTACAGCAGTAAAGGCTCTCGGCTGGAACACAACACCTTGAATCGTATTCGGAAATAAACTTGACTGAATCCGGTTCATGACAACAGCTCCTACAGCCACCTTGCCCATGTATGGTTCACCGCGCGCTTCACTGTGGATCACACGGGCCATGACGTCCATCTCAGCTTGATTTAAGCTATATTTTTTAAGCACAGCCCATGTGCGGTTGCCGACAATGCCGTCCGCTGACAGACCGTAATTTGTTTGAAAGCTGCGCACGGCGTCCGCCGTGTGTGCCCCGTATTTTCCGTCAAGAGGCTGTTTGTAGTATCCCAGCACCTTAAGTCGGTACTGCACATCCCATACATCCCCATTGGAACTGCCCATCGTGAGCGTCGGTGCAGCATTTGCCTGATCCGCATGCACCGCAAATGAAATAAGGATAAGGAATGAGAAAAGGATGGCCATCGTAAATTTTTTCAATGTATGATCGTCTCCTTTCATCCTTTTCCATTGTAACGGGGGATCGGGAAAGGGGACAACCCGCAATAATTGGCATTAATCTGGTAATAAATAACGTAAGAGGTTTACCAGATTTGCCCAGCACCATTAGATTATAATCTCCATCCGAAATGTCACGATGTATTGCTGCCCGGGTTTTCTCCTTCTCTTTGCAGGCAAGAGTAATGTGATGTTCTGCGGCTTATTTTAATTCTTTATCGCTCACCATGTCATTTTTCGTCGGTAAGCAGATCTGAATGAGAGTCCCTTTGTTTTTCCTGCTATTGATCGTGATTTTACCCCCATGTTCTTTAATGATCTTATAACTAATGGTTAACCCTAAACCCGTTCCCTTTTCCTTTGTGGTATAGAATGGATTCCCAAGGTTATTGAGTATGCTTTTGGGGATTCCCGTTCCTTCATCTTTGATTTTAATATCTATGGAATGGAGCGTCTCATGGCCGATAGAGATGTATATTTTTCCGCCCTGCGGCATGGCTTCGATCGAATTTTTCAATATATTGATAAATACTTGCTTGATCTGATTCTCATCGCAATAAATATGAGGAAGATTATTGAGACTATTTGTTATGATTTGCACGTTGTTCATGACCGCTTCTGTGAAAATTAATGAAACGACATGATCCATGATCTTTACGATATCCTTCCAGTTATAATGAATGGCCTGCGGCTTGGCTAATACCATAAATTCATTCACAATAAAGTTAATGCGTTCAAGCTCTGACTTGATGATTTGCAGGTAGTTCTTGTTTATTTCTTTTTCGTTCATTAATTGAATGAATCCCATAATGGATGTGAGAGGATTTCTGATCTCGTGGGCGATTCCTGCAGCCATCTGACCTACGACCTTTAACTTTTCGGATTGAATGGACAGCTCTTCGGATTCTTTGGCTTTCGTTATATCCCTAATGATCGCAGAATAGGCCGCCGTTTCCAGGTTTGCATCGTTTAAAAGCGAAACCGTCACACATAAATACAGCCTTTCCTCATTTCTGCGATGAATTAAAAACTCATTGACGGAATGATCGTGATGATGATTTAAGAAAATATTTTTTAATATGCTTTTTTCATTTTTATTTCTAGTCAAAATGGAAATATTTTTACCTATCGCATCTTCTCTGTAGATACCAAACAG
Organism: Paenibacillus sp. F024; assembly: GCF_057814255.1. Lineage (NCBI taxonomy): Bacteria > Bacillati > Bacillota > Bacilli > Caryophanales > Paenibacillaceae > Paenibacillus > Paenibacillus sp. F024. The sequence goes on along the minus strand of NZ_JBVASZ010000019.1, from coordinate 19,320 downwards.
CTCTATAAAGGATTGATTCACTTTCATTATTTTTCCTTTGATATCATAAATGACAATGGCATCATAAGAATTTAAAAATAAGGATTCCAATTGTTCCTTGGTTGCCTGCAGCTCCGATTCATGCTTGATTCGCTTACTAATGTCTCTCATGACAAGCTGAATCGCTTGCTTCCCGTTATAACGGACTTGTGTGCCGTTGATCTCAAGATAAACCGGGCTTCCGTCCAGCTTCATTTTTTTGGCCCGAAATTGAATGACCTTTTGCGTATTTTTTTTAATGCCGTTTAGGTACTGTTGAAGCTCCTCATAGCATTCTTTAGAAATAAATTCTTGCATATGATGGCCAATAATAAATTTAGGATCTCGTGCCCCTAATAATTTAGCCCCTGCCGGATTAATATAGGCATAGTGATTATTTTGGATCATGGCAATCGCATCAGGTGAATGCTCTACAATATTTCTGTACCTTTCTTCACTCTCCTTCAATGCTCTCGATTTTTGATGATGCTCCAGCTCTATCGATGCTCTGGAAGCAAAAACCTGAAGGATTTTGATCGCAATCTCGGCTTCTTTTAATTCCTTCGTGTCCATGATGACTAATAAACCGATTACTTGATCTTGAGAGTCGATTAAAGGTGTACCTAGGTAGCTTTCAACTGATAAATCTTTCAGTTCTTGATCTAATGGGAAATTTTGCTGGACATTGGATGGAAAACAACAGAGCTGTTTATGTATGACATGATCACAAGGGGTATTCTCGATCCGATACTCAAACTTTGGAGTAATGATACCATCCACACACATCGCAAGAGTTTCTACTCTTCCACTCTCAATGTATTCTCCAATAAAAGCGTAGCGGACGTCCAATACTTTACTTAATTCTTCAACAAAGCTGGCAAAAAAAGAACTCCCTTTTTTTTCGAAGACATCCAATTCTATTTGATAGAATACCTCTTTAAGGCGCTGAATTTCTACATTTCCTAGATCATGGATGAATACGCGATCATGATTCAACAAAATTCCCTCCTGCTCTTTGAAGCTATACTTCCTCTCCAGTATATCTTTACCATTTTAATATTTTTTTTGTATAAATGTAAATCGATAACCAACGACACACCGGCCGTAAAAAAGAAACAAGCTGACACCGGTAATTCCGAGGCCAGCTTGTTTCCCATTCGCTTTTATTTCAATGTCTAAATGATATCGTCCTTAAGCTTGTTCGACAGCACTTTGGTCCATATAGAAGATTTCCCAAAGATGACCGTCTATATCCTGGAAGCTCCATACATACATAAAGCCTTGATCCATCGGTTCATTTGAAGCTTTTCCTCCGGCTTCCAGCGCTTTATTGACGATCTCATTTACTTGTTCCTTACTGTCAGCAGTTAAGGCAGCGATCACCTCGGTTGTTTTGGCTGTATCCGCCAATTCTTTTTTGGTAAACGTTTTAAAAAAATCTTCCACTAACAGCATAACAAATATATTCTCTCCGACAATCATACATGCTGCCTTTTCATTGGTAAATTGGGCGTTAAATGCAAAGCCTATTTTAGTAAAAAAGTCGATGGATTGCGTCAGATCTTTAACCGGTAAATTAACAAAAATTTGCTTTGCCGTTACTGCCATAACCTATCACCTCAAAGTTAAAATGTTTTTTTGTGTTAATATTCCAGATATTGGTTGTTATGTCCTTTACCAGGTCGTCGGAAAACGGTTCGGATTGCGCCCTCCGAACTAAGTTACTGCTTAAATTATAGCAGTGAACGGAAGCAGAAATTTCTTATAGATTGCTATTTTTTCAAAGTGTGTACAAGGAATTGACAAAGGGTACCTAAATGGGTTAGCCGAAAAGGAGCGCCGCTAAACAAAAACGGACGCGTCTCACTCTAACTCTTTCATTTAGACGCTGTACGAAAGTCCCTAAAAATTAACAATGACCGACTTAAGGATACGTTAAGGTGAGCGTTTCATAATGAGCTTTGACCAAACATTAATTTTAAGAAGATGGTGATAGAAAATGGCTAAGAAAGCGAAGATGATTACATTGGCCGTTGCCGGACTTCTACTTGTTGGCGGTGCTGTGACGTACTATATTGAAAAACCTTCAGCCGCGTCGGCAGCCCAGAATATTCGGTTCACGACGGTCCAACGCGGGGATGTATCCCAAACGGTTTCTGGAGCCGGAACACTTGCACCTGCAAATCAAGTCAGCTTCTCCTCTCCGAGTAGCGGTGTTAAAATCACGGCGATTGACGTGAGAGTGGGAGATAAAGTGAAATCAGGGCAAGTCCTGGCAACCTTCGACACTACATCCGCTCAAATTCAATTAGAAAGTGCGAAAGCCAATCTTGCTTCTGCACAAACCAAATTATCGCAAGTAAAGCAAGGCGCGTCTCATGTCCAAATCACAGTACAAAGCTCAAACGTGGAAAAAGCAAAGGCAAATCTAAATGATGCCATTTCAAATTATGACGTTATGGCTAATGACCCGAATTCTACAGCTTCGAAAAAAGCTCAAGCCAAATCCTCCATGGATCAGGCACAAGCGGCATATGATTCTGCTGTAGAACAATTAAACAGCCTTAAGGCAGGACCTGACGCCTCAAGTGTTCAGTCGGCCCAAGCTGCCGTTAGTCAGGCCCAATTGCAGGAGTCCCAGGCTCAAGAAGCCCTTGATTCCTATACGATTAAAGCTCCTTTTGATGGCATTGTGGCTGCTGTAAATGGTCAAGTCGGCACTTCCTTAGGAAATAATACTTCACTGCTTACTCTGGATGATGCAAGCTCAACAACGCTGACCGCAGTATTGCAGGTCAGTCAGATAGATATTACTAGGATTCAATCCGGAATGACGGCCGAAGTGACAACCACTGCATTACAAAAAAAAACTTTTAAAGGAACGGTTACAACGGTGGCTCCTGACTCTACAACAAACAATGGACTTACTACGTATGCCGTCGGGCTGAATGTAGAAAACCCGGACGGGCTGCTGCGAAGCGGAATGAGCATTAACGTCACGATTTCTGTCGGAACGCACAAAAATGTGCTTTATATTCCTTCTATGGCTTTAAGACAAATGGGAGATACCGCAGGAGTATATGTTCAAGCATCTGCCGCAAGCGACTCCTCTTCTCAGACGAGTGCTGCTTCGTCCAAAGATGAAGGAACGGGAACGGATTCCAGCTCTACTGGAAACAAAAGAGGAAGGCAAGATAGTTCATCCAGCAGTCTCAATGGTTTACAATTTGTACCTATACAAACCGGATATATTACAGGCTCTAAAGTTGAAGTGGTTTCAGGACTGACTGAAGGCGAGCAAATCGCCATGGTCACACCGACACCATCCTCCGGCAATAACCAAAGAACCGGCAATAGCAGCGGTCTGTTAGGCATTGGCGTGGGCGGCGGTGGTTTTGGTGGAGCCGGTTTTGGCGGCGGCGGTGGAAGCCGCGGCGGCGAAAGAGGAGGAAATTAACCATGAAGCCTCTTATACAGCTTACAAATCTTAAAAAAATCTATCAAGTCGGCGGTCAAACGATCCATGCCCTTCGGGACGTGAATCTAACCATCTATGAAGGTGAATTCATCGCCATTATGGGCCCTTCCGGATCCGGCAAATCCACTATGATGAATGTTCTCGGTTGTCTGGATAAACCGACATTCGGTGAGTATCATCTTGATGATCTCGAAATCATGAAAGCAAACGACATTGAGCTTGCCCGGATCCGGAACGAAAAAATCGGGTTTGTGTTCCAAAGCTTTCATCTTCTTGCAAGAACTTCCGCTGTGGAGAACGTAGAATTGCCGATGCTGTATGCGGGCGTTTCGTCTAAAGAAAGAAGAAAACGCGCCATCGCCTCTCTTTCGAGTGTAGGTCTTGCAGAACGCCTTCATAATAAGCCGAATGAACTTTCCGGAGGACAGCAGCAGCGTGTTTCCATTGCCCGTGCCCTTGTTAACGATCCTGTTATCTTACTTGCGGACGAGCCTACAGGAGCATTGGATACAAAAACAACCCATGAAATTATGAGCATTTTTCAGCGTTTAAATGATGCCGGCAAAACCGTTATTTTGGTTACGCACGAGCCTGATGTTGCTGAATATGCCAAGCGTATAGTCCGGTTTCGCGACGGCGTGATTGAACAAGACGGATATATTAAACAAAAACGAATTTCGGAATATGTGGAGGTAGAGTAATGTGAACTTTTTTGAAAGCATTCGTATTTCTCTGCGAAGCATAAGAGCCAATAAGATGCGTTCATTCCTTACGATGCTTGGCATCATCATAGGAGTTTGCTCTGTTATTATGATGGTTGCGATCAGCCAAGGGGCTACCTCATCCGTCACCAATCAAATTCAAAATCTGGGAAGCAATTTGCTTATCATTTCGCCGGGACAGGTTGTTCAAGGAAATGTGAGAATGGGCGCAGGCTCAAGAGATACGCTTACATTACAAGACGTGGACGCACTAAAAAATGTAAGCTCCGTCCAAGGCGTTGCTCCTGATACAACAAAAAATGCTACCGTGACCTATGGAAATACAAGCTATTCGTCGACGATTGAGGGTACCAGTACCGATTTCATTACTGTTCGCAGCAGACAAATGCAGCAAGGACGCTTCTTTACAGATCCGGAAATGAATGCGGATGTGAATGTAGCTGTTTTAGGAACCAACGTGGTCTCTAACCTGTTCGGTTATCCGAACGCCAATGTCGTTGGGGAAACCATCAACATCAATGGTATTCCTTTTACTGTGATCGGCGTGCTTCAGTCTCAAGGCTCTTCTGCTTCGACAAATAACGACGACCGCATCATTATTCCAATAACAACGGGCATCGATCGTATCTTCGGCTCGGCTTCGGTAAGAAATATCTATGTCTCCGCCGCTTCGGCGGATCAAATGAGCCAAGCCCAATTCGATGTGGAAATGGCTCTTCGTGCTTCTCATAATGTAATGACCGGAGATTCCGATGATTTCCAGGTTACCAATCAAAGTGACGTGTTATCCGCAGCACAAGGTATCACAAGCATCATGACAACGCTTCTTGCAGGAACAGCTGCCATTTCCTTGCTCGTGGGAGGAATCGGGATCATGAATATCATGCTTATTTCCGTTACTGAACGGACTCGTGAAATCGGGATCCGTAAAGCAATAGGTGCTGCCCGTAGTACAATTATGTCCCAATTTTTAATTGAGTCTGTTGTATTAAGTGTATCCGGCGGTATCATTGGAATCCTGCTAGGTGTATTAGGCTCAAAAGCTCTTACTCAGATTACTAATATTTCAACGGTTATTCAATTATCGCCAATCGGATACTCCTTTATATTTTCTCTCCTCGTTGGAGTTGTATTCGGAGTATATCCGGCTCGTAAAGCATCCCGATTGCATCCCATTGATGCGCTGCGTTACGAATAGGAAAGGATGGACGAACAATGAGAAAATCAAAAAAATATGCAGGTGCCGTATTGACGGCGGCAGTCTTGCTTACCGGTGTAGTTGGTTGTGGAGCTTCTTCCGATACCGGCAATACTCAGAATACCGCTTCTGCAAATCATAGTACCGAGAGCGGGAATGGAAACGCCCATCGCGAACCTGGCCAGCGCGGCGGCGGCATGTATAACAATCAAGCGTTGTTAAGCTTGTTAAACATGGACCAACAAACGCTGCAAAATGACTTGAAAGACGGAAAAACACTTGTGGATATTGGAAAAGAAAAAGGCGTAGCAGAAGACCAAATTGTAAATGTCTTGGTCCAACAGCGCATCGATGCCGCAAAAAAACAGGGCAAAACCGATGTCGAAATCAATCAGAGCAAAGCACAATGGACTGACCAGGCAAAAAAACAAGCGGAAAACAAAATGAATTTTAACCGCGGCAAAAATGAAAATGGTCCAAACAACCAGCAATAGCGATAGAGGGTATCGTTTTTAAAATCCACTAGAATATCTTCTTCCGTCTTCCAGTTCATTGGCAGAAAAAGTTGATCCATGTTATCTTGAAATATACAAAAGAAGCCCTCCCTTAATGGTTGCTCGTCACTTCCATTTTATTAAGGCCTGGCTTCTTTTTATTTAGAATTCAGTTCGAACGAATAAAAAGTTTTCTTCAAGACCATGTACATATACCAAAAACGAGAACACATAGGAGTATTAATCCATATGACACTCTTCTATTATATCGCCTCCGATAAAGAACTGCCGACCGGTTCATTCGGAATGAAGAAAACGATCATGAAGCTAAAGGATGCCCTTAAACTATACCCTGCACGAAAAGATCATACGGCGCTCGGCATGTCCCATCTATATGATAAAGACACTGAAGTTTATGAGACGGAACAAGATGCTGCCGGAATATACGTGACTGGACCGTTACAATACCAAGAAACATCTCAGGTTTTTAAACATCCCCTCGTCTATCAAGTAGATCACGACGGTGGCTCATTTTGTATCAATCATCAATTACGGGAGCTTTCACCTGTCTCCTACCTTACAGGAAAAAAATGCTTGAACGAGCTTTTCTCCTATCTGGACCGCAATCTGAAATCAGGTGAACAAGTAGAGCTTTACGCCTGTTGGGCCCATGGTTTAAACAGATTTATGGAGCCGCGGAACAGCAGATTGGACCTCGTTCTGGATTTGAAGTCATTTAAGCTGGGAGAAGAATTCGAGTGGCAGGAGAGACAGTATATCATAGTAAAAAAATAAACCTCCTGTCTTATAAAGCAGCAGCTTCAGCCCCAATCGACATATCCTTTCGCGGAAAAAAACAGTCAGGCCTGCCCTTCCGGATCGGCCTGACATGAGTAAGCTGTATCCTCTATTTTTTCAACACCAGCATCCGCATCAGCATAACGGTAAATTCAGCACGAGTGATCAACTCGTCTGGTTTAAAGCTTCCATCAGCATAGCCTGATACGATTCCGTTTGCTGCAGACTCTTTAATCATAGCTTCCGCCCAGTGTCCCTTCACATCATTGAAATGTACGTCCGGAGTCAGCGGCTTTTCCGGTTTTTCTTGAGGGGAAGCTGCTTTAGCCACACTGAAAACGGCAAATTTCGTAAAATGACGTACCGCCGCGGCAAAATGATTATTTTCTGCTTGACCTTCCACTTCAATCCATTCGCCATTCGTTTCGTCGTAGTAGAAGAGACCTGCCCGCCTATCCATTCCCAATAGGTTCGCCTGATATTTAAAGCGAAGCGTAACCGGCTCTTTAAAGCTGCCTTCAAAGCTTTTCAACAACTCGAAAACGGGACTGAGAAGTATCATGGAATCAGGTACAATGCCTTCGGGCGGTGTGATTTTCTGAATGGTTAGCACAAAATTACCCGTAGTCAGATTAGCAGGCAATTCAATGTGAACTTCATCGCCATAGCTTGCCGTACAAGATTGCCCTCCGCTGCATGTGGTAGTCATTGTCTGCGAAGTGTCCGGTGAAGTCTCCGAAGAACCGCCCCCGCCGGAGCCACCGGAACCGCCAGATGAATTTTCCATCCATACCTCCACCGAGATTACGGTCCGATAGCCTTGGAACAGTGCGGTAATAGACGCACTGCCCGCAGTTACCCCCGTAACGAGCCCATCTGCCCGAACGGTTGCTATATCGGCATTAGAGGAACGGAATGTCACGGGTTCAACCACCGTGATGCGGCTGCCGTCTGAATAGAGGGCTTGAATTACCGTAGTATGAGTCATGCCCACCTTTAACCGATAAGAGGCTGGGTCCGCCTCAATTCCCGTCAGCAGGATCGCTTCTTCAGCTACCGTCACGTTCATCATCGCCGTCTTGCCCGATGGATTCGTCACGCCTATCGGCGGAGACAACGTTCCGGTAAAGATGTATGTACCGGGGCGGTTCCCATTGTACGGCGGGTTCCCTCCGTCCCACGTTATTCCCGACTGCACCGTGCTTCCGTCGCTCAGCGTGACCCCCGTCTCTGCCGGCAAACCCAGTCCCGCAAGCGGTGTTCCATAGACGACCGTAATGACCGGCTGCGAGCTTACTGACGATATGGAGGGATTAACCGTGAAACAAAAGCTGGCCGTCTCTCCCGCTTCATAGCCGCTCCCCGCTTTGTACCTCACCAGTACATCAACATTCCCGGTAAACAGAGGCTCATTTATCGGATCATAGGTCACATAGCTGACACCGCTGTCAATAGCAGAAGCCATGTAGCGCCAGAACTTCCCGCCGGCATTATCACCGGAATCCAGAGAAACCCAAGCGGCATCCAAGCTCCGGTGCGCAATCCACTCGCTGACAAGCGTAGTCTTTCCGAAGCCAGCCGGGGCGCAGATGATCGTCAGCTTTCCATTCTGACCTTTATCCAACCGTTCTATTAAACGAACACGCTGAACGACCTCTGCAGTATGTCGTGGAATATTCAGCTTCGAATGAAGCAGGGGTTCAGTCAAGTCAGCGGCATAGCCAAGTCTCTTGCTCATTATTTTTCCTCCGTCCAACCCCATATAACCAACCTTATTCGTGAAGGGAGAACTATTGACTAACAAATGACAGTTCAGCATGAAGTAAATAAGGCCCTTGTTAAAACGGCTTCCCCTTATTTCTACTTATTGGTTGATAATCGTTTGTGAGTCTGCATCACTTTTGTTTAATACATTGTCTTCCAACACCGCAAATTTGTCGCCATATTCTTTGATAATATGATTTTCCCCCCAGGCACATAGGGAATCCAATATCGATTTAAGACTCCATCCGTATTCGCTGAGCTCATATTCCACTTTAGGCGGAACTTGATTATAGCTGATCCGGTTCACGATTCCATCTGCTTCCAATTCTCTTAGCTGTTGGGTTAACATTTTTTGAGTAATTGCCGGCATCAGCCGCTTCAGATCGCTTGTCCGTTTTTTTCCATTCATTAAATGGCACAGGATGACACATTTCCATTTGCCGCCGATGACCTCAAGGGTAGCTTCAACGGAGATGTTGTATTTTTTTGTCGCCATCGTTTTTCTGCCTCCCGTGAAGTATAGGAACTTTTTAGTACCTATAGCACTTTGAAGTACGTACTATTCATTTTCGTTCAATGAATACATAATAACATTACCCGGCCGGTGATTACTAGATAGGAGTGGAACCAATGTCTCTGGAGAAAAAACGAAGTGCTTTGGCGCTTCTAGCCTTGGCTATAAGCGCATTCGCGATAGGAACCACCGAATTTATAAGTGTGGGGCTGCTCCCCCTCATCGCTGAGGATTTAAACATATCGGTTAGCCTAACGGGATTAACCGTTACGTTGTACGCATTAGGTGTTACTTTTGGAGCTCCGGTATTAACCTCATTAACTTCCAGCATACCCAGAAAAAAGCTGCTGATAGCGATCATGCTTGTTTTTATTGCAGGCAACAGCCTAGCCGCTTTCTCCAACGGCATAGTCATGCTGCTCACAGCCCGTGTAATTTCCGCGCTCTCACACGGTGTATTCATGTCCATCGGTTCGACCATTGCGGCCGATCTCGTACCTGAGAACCGCAGAGCCAGCGCAATAGCGACCATGTTCTCCGGGCTGACCATCGCCACCGTTACCGGTGTGCCTCTCGGTACCTTTATCGGCCAGCAGCTGGGCTGGCGCGCGGCCTTTATCTCGATCGTCGTCATTGGGATTCTTGCTTTCATCGCCAACTTGATTCTAGTCCCCTCCAATTTGCAGAAGGGCAACAAAACACCGGTTCGCGATCAAATAAAACTCGTCACCAACGGACGATTGGTGCTTGCATTTATAATTACCGCTCTAGGGTATGGGGGTACTTTTGTGGTCTTCACTTATTTATCCCCGCTGCTGCATGACATCACCGGATTTCAGGAAACGACAGTCGCGTTCATTCTGCTTCTGTACGGAATTGCCATCGCCATCGGAAACGTCATCGGGGGAAAAGCGGCAAACCGCAATCCGCTTTCGGCATTGCTGTATATGTTTGCTTTACAAGCTATTGTACTCTTTATCCTTACGTTCACCGCTCCGTATAAGGCTGCGGGATTAATCACCATCTTCGGTATGGGATTGCTGGCTTTTATGAACGTACCCGGACTTCAAATTTATGTTGTCACGCTGGCAGAGCGCTTCGCGCCTAAAGCCGTAGATGTCGCTTCTGCCGTTAATATTGCCGCATTTAATGCAGGCATTGCCATTGGAGCATATTTAGGCGGTATCATTACGGATACCATCGGTCTTATTCATACGGCTTGGATCGGTGCAATCATGGTAATGGCAGCCGTGGCCCTCACCGTCTGGAGCATTGTACTGGAAAGAAAACAGAAGACGGCTGCTAAAGCAGAACCGGCTTATCAATAAATTGACTTGCATGAAAACCAGCCGCAAATAAAATATTTCAATTGGAGCAATAATCATGACTCAAGATTTACAACGCAAAATTGCATGAAACAATGGGGTTCAAATGCCTTGGTTTACGATAATGAAAGCAGTGTCAACTGGGCGTGGAATATTTGGATCTTCACCTCATTCACTGGCCTGTGGCGGGCGCTTGGAAAGCGTTGGAGATGCGATCGGGGTCAGCAACTTCCAAATTCATCATATGCAGGTACTATGGAAAGATGCTGAATTCAAACCCATGGTGAACCAGGTTGAATTCCACCCGTTCCTGACACAAAAAGAGCTGCTCTGCTTCACAAAAGAGCACCACATTCAACTGGAGGCTTGGTCGCCGTTAATGTAAGGACAGCTGCCGGATCATCCGGTCCTCAATGGATCAAAACGATGCGTTAAACCAAAACCGCCGTGTCGGCCCGGATCCGGATAACTTCGATTTCTGAATGCAGCCGAGCAAGCGCCGTCCTTTCCATCGTGGATAGAACGGCGTTTTTTTATGGCTAACTAGCGAATCACCTGGGCATAATTCCATAAAATCCGAACCACAAACCTATTCAATCATGTAACCTATGTTACAGTCATTTATCGGTGGCTGGTTTGAGCTGCCCGCTTGATATAATTATTCATCAACAATGGAAGAGAAATCAGGATCGGAGGATCATCTTGACGTGGAGGATAGAGCGTAACCAGCTGGTATGGGACGCTGGCATAAGGTTCGACGATGATAGGCTCCTTCGATCGGGTGCGTAAGGTGGAATGCGGAAGCAGAAAATCCATAGCCTGCATCCCCCAAGAAACCGATGTGGCCATAAGGTAATAGGTGCCCGGCTTGACACCGGTAAAACAAAAATCACCCAAAGAAAAAAGCAGCGTTCCGTATAAGGGAAGCCCTTCGGGTATCGGTTTGGCAAACAAGCCGATCAGAATAACCCCTTCGAAAGGGATCTCGGCTTGGACGGACCCGGCAATTCTGCCGTATGGAGTTGAAACAGGCTGTAACCTATGCAAATGCCTGATCTTCTTCAAAGAACGGAAGGAATGATCCGCTTGCTGAGCTGAATTCCGAAAATCGGACGGCGTTAAGCCCACACGTTCGGTAAATCGGGTGGTAAAGGTTCCAAGACTCTGTTGTCCGATTTCCAATGCGACATCACGAATAGTCCAATTCGTATGCAATAACAAGTCTTTTGCCTTCTGCAAACGTAAGGACGAAACATAATATTGGGGTGAAATTCCGATTCTTTCTTTAAAAATACGTGTAAAATGATACGGACTATAGGCTGCATGATTGGCCAATTGGGCAAGCGAAAGCGGTTCATAAATATGGCGGTGAATAAATGCGATAACCTCATCTATTTCCGCATACCGGTCAGTCATCAATCCTTCACCTTCCTTTTTTACTTCTTCCCCTCACGATGTCCGTCCTCAGATGTATTTTTCACAACCATCATATCAAACATATGTTCCGATGTAAATTATTTCCTGACATGCATGATCTCCCGCATTGAGTTATATGCCTCTTACAGCTTATAATAGGACGAGAAAAAGTTTAAAAGAAAAGGTGTAATGAATGAGCATATTAAACGTAGAAAGACTAAGCCACGGATTTGGAGATCGCGCGATCTTCAACGATGTCTCCTTCCGCCTGCTTAAAGGCGAGCACATCGGACTCATCGGAGCCAACGGCGAAGGAAAGTCCACCTTCATGAACATTATTACGGGCAAGCTTCAGCCCGATGACGGCAAGATCGAATGGTCCAAGCGGATGCGTGTCGGATACCTCGATCAGCATGCGGTGCTCAGCAAGGGTATGACGATCCGCGATGTCCTGAAGGGAGCCTTCCAATACCTGTTCGATATGGAGCAAGAGATGAACGACATGTATGCCAAAATGGGCGATGTCAGTCCGGAAGAGCTTGAGCGGCTGCTTGAGGATGTCGGAACGATTCAAGATACATTGACCAATCAGGATTTTTACATGATCGACGCCAAGATCGAAGAAACCGCCCGCGGACTGGGACTTACGGACATTGGGCTTGATAAGGATGTCAACGAACTCAGCGGCGGACAGCGGACAAAGGTCCTGCTGGCGAAGCTGCTGCTCGAAAAGCCGGACATCCTGCTCCTTGACGAGCCGACGAACTATCTCGACGAAGTGCATATCGACTGGTTAAAGCGCTATCTGCAGGAGTATGAGAATGCATTCATATTGATTTCTCACGATATTCCGTTCCTCAATAGCGTCATCAACCTGATCTATCATATGGAAAATCAAGAGTTAAACCGCTATGTCGGCGATTATGATCATTTCCAGCAGGTTTACGAAATGAAAAAGCAACAGCTGGAATCCGCCTATAAGCGTCAACAGCAGGAAATTGCCGATTTGAAAGACTTTGTCGCCCGGAATAAAGCGAGTGTCGCAACGCGCAATATGGCCATGTCCAGACAAAAGAAGCTTGACAAGATGGAAGTGATCGAGCTGGCAAAGGAAAAGCCGAAGCCGCAGTTCAACTTCAAAGAGGCGAGAACGTCCGGAAAGCTGATTTTCGAAACTTCCGAGCTTGTCATTGGTTATGACAGTCCTTTGTCCAAACCGCTTAACCTTCGGATGGAACGCGGCCAGAAAATCGCGCTTGTCGGTGCGAACGGAATCGGGAAAACGACACTGCTAAGAAGTATCTTAGGAGAGATCCAGGCATTGTCCGGCACCGTTCAGCTCGGAGATAACCTGAGCATCGGCTACTTCGAGCAGGAAATGAAGGAAGCCAATTACAACACGTGCATCGAGGAAGTATGGAACGAATTTCCTTCCTTCACACAGTTCGAGGTACGTGCTGCGCTGGCCAAATGCGGACTCACGACAAAGCATATCGAGAGCAAGGTTGCCGTGCTTAGCGGCGGAGAGAAGGCCAAGGTACGGCTCTGCAAGCTGATCAACAACGAAACGAACCTGCTCGTGCTCGATGAGCCGACCAATCACTTGGATGTGGACGCCAAGGACGAGCTTAAGCGCGCCCTCAAGGCTTACAAAGGCAGCATTCTCATGATTTCCCACGAGCCTGAATTTTATCGCGATATTGCTACAGAGATTTGGAATTGCGAATCCTGGACAACGAAGGTGTTTTAATCGAGCTGTCCCAAAGCTTCTCCATGTGAAAAAGCAGTTCTAACCTCAGATGAGGTATGAACTGCTTTTTTTCTTGCTGCGCAGGCTCATTGCAATCTGTTTACAAGCGGACAAGCATGCTTTGATTCAAGTCGGCAAGGGTATTGCTGCCGGAAAGCGCCATGGATACATCCAGTTCACCTAACAGGGTGTCCAATACACTGGCAACGCCATCTTCCCCGGCAACAGCCAAGCCCAGCATGAATGGACGTCCGATCATCACCGCATTGGACCCTAAGGCTATCGCCTTTATAATGTCCGAGCCCGTACGAATGCCGCTATCCATCAGGATAGGAATCCGGCCATTTACCACATTGGCAATGCGGGGCAGCGCGTCCAACGTTGAGATCGCCCCATCAAGCTGGCGTCCGCCGTGATTGGATACTACGATGCCGTCTACACCATGCTCCAACGCAAGCTTCGCATCTTCCGGATGAAGGATGCCTTTTACCAAAATCGGCAGACGGGTATGCTCACGGAGAAACGCAATATCGTTCCAATTCAATCCCGGATGATAAATATTCCGAATGATTTCTTCGACAGCATGCTCCGGGGTAACCTCCGGTAAACGCGAGCAAAACACGGGGTCCTGGATATAATTGGCCAGCCCCTTCCCTTCCCTAAGCGGAGAATATCCGTTGCGTAAATCCCGGCGTTTCCATCCCTGCATGATTGTGTCTACGGTCAGTACAATTGCTGAATACCCTGCCGCTTCGGCCCGTCTTACCATACTTGCGGACACTTCGCGGTCATTGGACCAGTAAAGCTGGAACCAACGGATAGCGTCTCCCATCGCTTGCGCGATCTCCTCCAGCGAATAAGAGGAAACCGTGCTTACCACAAGAGGCACTCCTGCCGCCACAGCCGCTCTGGCCGTCGCAAGCTCGCCGTCCGGGTGAGCAATCGCTTGCATGCCGACAGGAGCCAATAAAACCGGGGTACGCAGCTGCTGATCAAAAAGCGTGATTTGCGTTGAGCGATGGGATACGTCCCGCAGCATTCGCGGTATAATCGCCCATCGGGAAAACGCGTTCCTGTTGGCGGCCAGCGTCTCCTCCGCTCCAGCTCCGCCAACGATATAATCAAACGGTCCATCAGGCACAATTTCCTTGGCCTTAAGTACCCAATCTTCTATGGAGACAGGGAGTGCTTTCGTATTTTTGTTCACTCTTGTAAACAGAAAAGCTTCTTTATTGTCCTTTACCGCGGTCATAATCCTTACTTCCCTTCTCTTCATTGGCAAACCTTGCTTCCATGCTTCTTCCGCTACTATTCTACAAATGAAGCCAAGATTCCTGCATAGACTCGTCATTTGGCATGAGCTTCAGGTATGGAACTATCCTGAGCATGTCAATGGCATCCCGCCGGCACAAAAAAACAGAGCTGCCGCTCTGTTTCAAATGGCCGAATATCAACATATGGGTCAGTCTTTAGTGTACCGATACCCTCTTGCTTTCCGACTCCCTTTCCGGCGCAACGGCTCGTTTAAGAAAAAACGAAACGACCCAAGCGACGGCGACCATTCCGAAGGCCAGCAAAAATGCGCTTTTCATACCGGAAATCATGCCCAGGATTTGCAGCGTACCCTCATCTTTTATACCTGATGCATGCTCCATAAAGCGTTTGGAGCCGTTGGACATGACGGTGATAAGCAATGCCGTGCCCACAGCGCCGGCCACCTGCTGAAGCGTGCTGATAACAGCCGTACCATGCGGATACAGCGGCGGCGGAAGCTCGTTTAAAGCGTTGGTCATCACCGGCATCATTAACATCGAGATCCCCAGCATCAGCAGAGTATTTAATATCATAATCGTACTGTAGGAAGTAGCAGTGGTGAAAAAAGCGAATTGCCACAGCGTATTGGCCATCAGCCCTAATCCGATAACCGCGAGCCATTTGGCTCCGAATCGATCAAATAACCGGCCCGTAATCGGCGACATAATCCCCATAACTATTCCTCCCGGCAGCATGACGAGGCCTGCCTCCAGCGGACTGTAGCCTAACGCATTCTGCAGAAAAATCGGCAGCAGCATCATAGCCGAGAACATCGCCATCATGACGATGATCATAATCAGCGTCGACATCCTGAAAATAGGGTATTTAAATGTTCTTAAATCCAACAGCGGCTGTGACAGCGTCAATTGCCTCCATGTAAACAGAGCTAAAGAAACGACGCCGATGACAATGGGAATAAGCACTTTATTGTCCGACCAACCGCCATGTTCTTCACCGGCACTGCTGAAGCCGTACACGATCCCGCCGAATCCTAAAGTGGAAAGAAAAAGCGAAACCAGGTCAATCTTCGGATGAGATGTTTCCGTCACATTTTTAAGCTTCAAAAAAGCAAAAATAATCACAAACAGCGCGACCGGCAAAACGCTGTAAAAGAGTACCCTCCAGCTGAAATGCTCGACAATAATACCGGATAAAGCGGGTCCGACCGCAGGAGCAAATGTGATTACAATGCCAATCGTTCCCATGGCCGAGCCTCTTTTTTCCATCGGTACAATGGCAAAGACGACATTGGTTAACAGAGGGAAGAGCAATCCGGTTCCCGCGGCTTGAAGCACCCTCCCGAAGAAAAGCACGGTAAAGCCGGGTGCAACAGCAGCTACGAATGTACCCGCAGTAAACAAGCCCATAGCCGAAAGAAATAAACTCCTTGTCGTGAATCGTTGAATTAAAAAAGCGGTGACAGGGATGAGTGTGCCAATTACCAACAGATACCCGGTTGTCAACCATTGCGCGGTGCTTGGCAAGATCCCGATATCTCCCATAATTTTGGACAAAGCTACGTTTAGGAGCGTTTCATTCAATATGGCTACAAACACACCAAGAATCATCACCATAACCACTAAAAAGTTGCCTTTACTCCCAAATGTCCCTTCGCAATGACCTGACTCGTTTTGATTCTCCACTTTCTATCTCCTCTCATTTACAATGCATCCCCCCTATTCTACCATACAGCATGAGTTCATATTTCTTGCCGATTGCTATGTTGTAGACCTGATCATGCGCATTATTCCCCTTGTGAGGACAAACCCAATCTGAGCATTCCCGGTTTGTTCTTGGCCTCACCAAATCACATTTAACCTTCCCGGAAGCAGTTGAATGTCGCCGGGCGTCTGCATCCCCCTTTCACCGTCACAGTCTATCTCCTGTACCGGTTCACAAGCAATGGTCAAACGATCCGTTTGAAAATAGTGCAGGCCTTCCATATCCGGCGCTGCCCCGGTTAACTTGGTGCCGACTAATGCAGCGATTGAGCGAATGTTAAGCGCCTCGACGATCAGCACGTCCAAGACCCCATTGTCGACCCGGCTATCCGGGAAAAATGCGCGTATTCCTCCTGTAAAGGGGCCATTACTGGCCAAAAGCATAACCGCATCATTGTCATATTCAAATGCATCGCTTCGCACGCGCAGACGGAAGCTTTCAGGGGCGGCTGTAATTTGCTTAAGAGCACTGAGATAGTACGAAAGCCTGCCGACGCCCTTTTTCAAATCGGGATTTATAGATGCTGACGTTTTAGTGATAACGCCAATTCCCCAAAAATTCAAAAAATAGTGTCCGTCCGCCTTCCCGACATCGACCGGCCGAATAGGATGAGTTGCCAGCTGCTTAGCGGCCTCAACTGGCTCCAATTGCATACCCAATGCGCGTGCAAAGTCATTACACGTACCTCCTGGCAGGATCCCGAAAGCGGGTCGATTCTCTTCCAATTCCGCAAGAGCTCCACCAATCTCATGGACCGTACCGTCTCCCCCGGATGCGATGACGACATCAACCGAAGCTGCAGACGAGTTTATCCAGTTCGCGCCATCGCCTTCTTTTTCCGTCCAGATGATCTCTAAGGAATCAAACCGATTACGAAGTATGGATTTAATTTGCGGCAGCTGATCTTTAAAGCTTGCCGTGCTTCCTGCATTCGGGTTGGCGATGATGACCGCTTTATTCATAAAACACTCCCCCTTAGTTAACAAATTCATATTGTCAACCATTTACCCAAACCTTTGCTTTTATTAACAGATGATTTTATCTTTTGGCGGGTAATCATTAGAAACGAGTAGATAGGGGCGACTAGCCCTTGACCTCTCACACACCGTACATGCGGGTCCGCATACGGCGGTTCCTAAAGGTTAACGAATTTCTAGATACTGAAATTCGTTAGACTACGTATCCCTTAATCTTTCCTGTAGGAAAGGTTGAGGGCATTATTTATGTTTCGGGACATTTCCCAGTAACCGCGGCGTGAATTGGCCATCATTCTCGCTGCCCAATCCGGAACGCCTAGGGCTCTCAGGTTTCTCAATCTGGTGCGTGGCCGTTTCCACTGCTTTTACGTACACACACGGAGTCTGCGGCGGATCCATTCATCGAGTCTCACGCAGTGAGTCTTTGCGGATGCTTGGCGAAAGTATCCAATCCAGCCGATCAGGATGGTTCAGTGCTTTTGCCTCAAGCTTCCTTCAGATTCAGCCTCGCGGCTGACACCCTTGCTCTTGGCTAACGGTAGGCGTTCGCCAGCCCCCGTTCGGGACTATCACCCTAGAGATGACGTCCATGCGTGGCGCACATAAATTAAAAAAGCAGGCCGCGCCTGCTTTTTTGGTTGACAATGATGATGTAACAGCCATAGAATTCTTAACTTATCAAAAAGCCGATCTTCCCAAACTGCCCGGCACTTTCCATCCGTTGAAACGCTAGCTCAAATTGTTCGAGCGGATACATATGATCCAGAACCGGCTTTATTTGATGTTTTGTAATAAACCCGATCATATCCCGATATTCCTCGGCGCTTCCCATTGTCGTTCCGATAAGCTTATATTGACCATAGAAAAAATCCCTAAGATTCAATTGGATGACATCCCCTGCCGAAGCTCCGAAAGTAACCATCGTTCCTCCCGTGCGCAGCTGTTGAAGAGACTTAGTAAAGGTAGCCGCGCCAACACTTTCAATAACGAGATCGACCTTTTCTCCGTTCAGCGCTTTTTGCCAATCCTCGTTACTGTCCATTGCTTTGTCGGCTCCGAGCTCCAGCGCTCTCATGCATTTGTCTTTAGAACGGGATGTCACATACACGGTTGCTCCTGCTTTTTTTGCAAATGGCAATAAAAATGTGGCTACACCGCTTCCGATTCCAGGGATCAGCAGCTTCATCCCCGGACGTATTTGAGCTTGCGTAAACAATGCCCGATAAGCTGTCAGGGCAGCCAACGATAGCACCCCTGCTTCTTCCCACGTTAAATACGAGGGCTTACGTACAACATTATCTGCCGGCACGATAACCTGCTGCGCGAATGTACCGTTGTCGGGATGACCGAGAATTTGAAATCCCGGAGGTGGGGCATCACTTTTTTCCTTCCAGCCAAGACCGGGGTTAATGATCACTTCATCCCCCGCTTGAACATGGGATACCCCCGCGCCAACGGCATCGATGATTCCAGCGCCGTCAGAGCCGATAATTAAAGGGGGGTCGGTCGGTTTATGACGATCCAGCACAAATAGATCCCGATGGTTTAGCCCTGCCGTTTTGAGTTTTACTCTAACCTCTCCTGCAATGGGATGTAATTGAGCCACCTCGCCAAAGGTAAGTCCCGCAAAGCCGGTTTTTTCCGAGTGTACGATAGCTTTCATCCAATCCCTCCTATGGTTTATAACTATTCTTAAAATTCATGCTTCTTCGCTATAGTTCGTTGCTGAGGTCTGCTTAATAGGTTGATTGTCAATACTGCTGAGTAAGAACATTACTAGGGCGGGATGAACAATGTGGACCTCCGCAAGCAGTAAGGATAATCTGATTT